>DASVHX010000183.1:0-7997 GCA_036382355.1 Bacteroidales bacterium | reverse complement strand
GTCATTAAACCATTGGGCTTGCAGTCGCGTAAATCAACCTGCAACTCAATGGGATAGATATTGCCCGACGTTTTGTTCTTAAATACCAGGCTGGTGATTTTATAGTTATACAGCGGAGCGTAACCTTTGTTTGTGAGGCCAATTTCCGCTTTATAATCCTGATCTGCAACCACTTGTTTTGGAAATTTAGCACTTAACAAGACCAACCGGTAACCAAGATTCCGCTGGAATTCACCAAAACATCCCGAGTTCCTCCAGGTATCAAGCACCGGCTGGTACCAATCGAGATTCAGATAAGTCCATTTCAGCAATTTCATTTCAGTTTGCGCTGTTGAGCATCCGGGGAAAGTTCCTTCAGGAGGACATGTTTCGCCGCCGGTTGGCACATACAGCGCGTCTTTGCTAATGTAATCCTTATCGGCCTGTATGTTGGTATAGGTACCGTAATCAGTTCCCCCGGCCAAAAAGCAATCATTATGATGACCAACTCTTGCCCGCTTTTCATCGGTATAAGCGATTCCGGATTCAATTGGCAGCGAGGTTCCAAAAATCTCTTGTTTTGCTCCGGGCGTTCTTACCTGAACCATTATTTCGGCGGGTAAAACGCTCAACAATTTATACAGTACATTCCTCTCATTTTCCACCGTAGCCAAACCATTACTTGAACTATGCCATTCGCCCCATGCACCGATAAATCCCGCCTGAACAAATGCAATAACATCTTTATTTGCTTCAAAAACAGGTTTGAGCTGATCAAGATGTTGTCCTATTATTGCGAAAGGAGCATCGGTTCCAGCCATATCATCTGTATAGGCAAACCGCAACACACATTTAAGACCGGCTTCACGCAATGCCTGCATATCATTATTGATGAGAGAAAGCTCTGTTTCGCTAAGCGGCTGATCTTTAAATTTCTCCAGGTAGTAAAAGCGCATCACCATCGAAACATTATCACTTCTGAGCAAAACCAGTTGAGTGACATTTAAGCCTTCGCCTTCAGAATAAACAACTAAATTATGGATAAAGCCTCTTTCCGGATTTGGAAAGATTTCCAATGACTGCCCATATTGAATGGTAGTGACATTCTGATCGCCATCTTTGCCTCCGGGTTTTTTACAGCCGGTAACAAAAAATAACGCAATACATATCAGCAATAATGCAGGTAAATATTTAATCAGTTTTAAGTTAGCAGTCATTTTATGTGATTTTGTTTCTCATTAAATTAAACCGGTATTTTGATCTGAAAATTTACCCCAATTATTTTTGCAATGGATCCGGGAAGTCTTAGCTTGTCTATCCTTATGGATAAGGAAGCAGGAAAAAAACGCCATTTCGTTTAAATCCTGCTTCCTGCTGATTATCAATTATATCCTGGATTCTGAATGAACAATCCTTTTCCCTCACTAATTTTCGATAATGAGAAAGGAAATACTATTTTAGAATCGTTAGCGTATGGCGACTGTGTAAGTTCTATGCAACGCGATACGAATTTTCCATGCCTGATAAGATCGGCGCGGTATTGACCGTTCTCGCACCAATACTCATGGCTTCTTTCAGTCAGGATCATGTCATTGAAAGCATCCAATGAGCTGTAATCGGATAAATCTTTATCCTGAAGTCCTGCTCTCCGGCGAATGACATTTACCAATTCCATCGCTTCGGCATCGGGCGCTCCCATGTTGGCTATTGCTTCGGCCTTCGACAACAAAACATCAGCATATCTGTATTGAATTATGTCAACCGTTGACAGGGATGTAGTTCTAAGCGCATCCGGATTTATTTTCAAAGGAATTGGGCCAAGATCAATATTTGTTCCCGGATTAGCCCTGTTGTAGAGAATACCATCAGTACCCGTATATTCGGCTATCAACATGGTTTTCCTTATATCAGCACTTTCAAATGAGTCATAAAAATACCATGTACTCTGAACTGTTGCCCAGCCACCCAGGGGAGGATAATTAGAAGGCAACACCATCAATTGCCATTGATTTTCGCTCGTGCCGTCGTAATCGCAGGGAATGGCCCATATAACTTCTTTGCTGTTTCTTGCGCCGTTAAGCCCCCACATTCCAACATAATCGGTTTCAAGCTTATAATAATTCATTTGAATGATATCATCACAAAGAGCCTTAACCTTATCCCATTTTTTCTCATGCAACATCAGCCGGATATTAATCATTTTTGCAAGACCTTTGCTAAATCTGCCATACTCTGTTGCACCCGGATCCGGCAAATCATTTGCCGCAGCGATAAGATCATCTTCAATAAATTTGACCATTTCGTCATTTGAGAGCCTTGCAAGAGGTTTCTCTTCCATGGGGTTTTTAAGCACTTCAAGCGGTGCAATAACAAGAGGTCCATACATGTCGTATAAGTCGTAAGCCAGAAGTCCTCTTGCACACCGAACCTGTGCAATTGCCTTTTTCTTTATTTCGTCACTTACTTTTGACTCATTAATCAAATCTATGGTGAGTGTCATACGACTGATCTTATTATAATACCAGTCATAGAAAAAGACAGCCAAATCATCTGTTGGATGAAAATTAAGCAAGTGCCCATATTGCTGTATATCAAATTTCCCGGAAAGGATTTCGGTGGTAGCATCAAGGCAAAACATAATTCCTCTTTCGGAAGTTGAATTTATGCCATCCCACCACGATCCCCGGAGTGGGTAATAACAGGCATTGACCATAGCTTGCACATCGGCTTCCGATTGCGGGAATATACTGGGATTGATCTCCGAATAGTCAACAGGTACCAGGTCCTTGGTACAACCGCCCCATAGCAGGACTGTTGCTAAACAAATAAATATTTTTTTCATTTTCATGACTTTTCTTTTTAGGTTAATTAGAATGTGATGTTCAATCCCATCGTAAATGTTTTCACATTGGGATAAGCCGCCGTATAAGAATCGGTTTCGGGGTCAACTCCTGTATAAGGAGTGATTAAGAAAAGATTCGTTGCGTCGGCATGAATGCGTGCTTCATGAAATACTCCTCCAAACCATCTTTTGGGCAGTTTATATCCCAGCGAAACATTCTGCAATCGGATAAACCAGGCTTTTTGCAGGAAAAAATCACCACTTCCATATGTCGACCAGCCATAGTATGAACTTGGATGAGTAGTTGAAGGATTTGTGGGTGTCCATCTGTCTTTTACTGTTCTCAGCGCGTTGTACCCATAAGTATAAATACCTTCAGCACTTACCCCATATGCCGTATAATTAGGATCCGCCAGCCTACGGCCGAACATTCCGTTGAAATCGAAATTCAGGTTAAAGTTCTTATAGGTGAGGATATTGGTGACACCGGCAATTAAGCTTGGATCTGATGTACCAATCAATTTAGTATCTGCAGCATCAATTATTCCGTCGGGTGCTCCTGTTCTCAAAAAACGTCCTTTATCATCAACCTTTGGGTTACCATTCTCATCACGTTGATATCCGTTGATATCGGCAATCTTGATCATCCCTGGTAAAAGCTCCGGTTGTGTTGGAACTACTTCTCCGATTTGCATGATTCCATCAGATATCCTGGAATATACCGCCCGGATTGGATCTTCAGCACTTTCATAAACAGCAGGTTTCCAGTCATCGGCCCTTTTTAGCCATTTATCATTAAATCTCGAGAAGGAGAACATTGTTTTCCATGAAAAATCACTCTTTACTACGTTTTGGGTAACAATTGTCAGTTCAAAACCCCGGCTCTCTGTTTCGCCAATATTTGACATAACTTCATTAATTTCGTTGTAGGAGTTGATTGGTTTAACAGCTAACAGATCTGAAATCACCCGCCGGTAAAGTTCCAAAGAACCACTTACCCGATCATTAAGAATACTGTAATCAATACCAAGATTGGCTTCTGTTGTTGTTTCCCATTTCAGGTTAGGGTTTTCCAACCGCGACAAGGAGACTCCGATATTTTTTACTTCGTCGCCCGATAGATATGCAGGATAAGCGGTATAGGCAGCAAATGCATTGCTTCCAATGGATGCATTACCAGTTTGTCCATAACTAAACCGAAGTTTTAACTGCGACACCGTGCTCTTGATATTTTCAAAAAACGATTCTTCGGCAACATTCCAACCAAGGGCAATTGAGGGGAAAGTTCCCCATTTATGATTCCTGGCAAAATTGCTGGAGCCATCGGTACGAACAGTAAATGTGACAAGGTATCTGTCCTTGTAGATGTAGTTCAATCGCCCGAAATAAGAAGCAATCAAATTTACCTGACCAGAAGAGCTTACACTTTTTGTGCCGCTTCCTGAGTTGAGATTATTCCATAGGAAAGCATCAGAGATAAAGCCTGTGTTACCACTGCTGCTATAACCATCAACAAATTTCTCTTCGGAAACTCCGGCTAATACATTGAAGCTGTGTCCGGCTCCAATTTTCTTTGAATAATTTACTGTTCCTTCAAGAAGATAATCATTTTTATCAATTTCTGAAATGCTGGCTTTCCCACCCTCTAATGCACCATGCAAGGTAGTTTTGGGCAGGTAGGTCCATCTATTGGTGAGGCCTCGGTCCAATCCAGCTTTAAGTTTTACGATCAAGCCTGTAACCGGGGTGATATCCAGGAAGGAATTCACCATTGTTCTTTCGACCCTTCCTTTATCAGTAATAGTGAGCAAGGAATAAGGATTTGGCTGCAGCGATAGCTGTGGATTTAAGGGATAATCCCCATTTTCATCAATTGCCCTGATATGAGGCCCTTGCTGTATAGCAGCCCTGATGATTCCGGAGTTTTCCCACTGATCGCTACCTAGGGAACTGTTGTCGTTGTTTATCCGACTGGCAGAAAAATTAAATCCGAGTTTTATATATTTACTTATTTCCTGATCAACATTTCCTCTTACCGTGAATCTTTCAAATCCCGAATTTTTAATTACACCCTTGTGATCATAATAATTTCCTGACAGGAGAAATTTGGTGGATTTATTTCCTCCGGCAACAGATATATTGTGCTGTTTGATCGTACCGTCTCGTGTTACCAGGCTCAGCCAATCAGTACCTCTGCCAACATTATTGATTGCATTCTGGGTGTAATCATTATGGAAACCAACTGCATTTACTTCATTGGGCCCCCAGGGTATCATTTGACCGCCGAAGAGCCATTGTTCCCATTTAGCTTCATTACGAACCTGCATCCACTCATTCAAAGGAAGAACGTCAAAAGAGTCATTGTACTTCTGAAATGCAAAAGAGGTTGAATACTGAACAATCGGTTTGCCTTCCATGCCCCTTTTTGTCGTTACCAAAATAACACCATGGGCAGCCCTTGATCCATAAATGGAAGTTGCACTGGCATCTTTCAAAACTTCAATCGATTCAATATCATTTGGATTAAAAGAGCTTAATATACTTTGTGTTCCTGCAACATACCTGGTACCACTTTCAGGTTGCTGCAAATCACTGATAGGAAAACCATCAACAACGATCAATGGTGCATTGCTCGCATTAATCGAACCGGCCCCCCTCACCAGAATATCCAGTCCTCCTCCGGGTTGTGCACTGTTTTCCCTGATCATTAGCCCGGCAGCTTTGCCCTTTAATGTATGGCCAATGTCAGAACTGGAAGATACCTCTATGTCAGTAGCTCTAACGGATGAAATGGCTCCTGTTAAATCTCTTTTTTTCTGGGTTCCATAACCAACTACAACCACTTCATCGAGCGCCGTGATTTCGGGCTCCATTGTTACATCTATTTCTTTCTGTGCACCTATCTGCACCTCTATTGGCTTCATGCCAACAAATGAGATGCGCAAAGTTGTAGTATTAACCGGTACTGAAAGGCTGTAATGACCGAAAGCATCAGTGGTAGCGCCAACAGTTGTGCCTTTTACAACTACAGTAACTCCGGGAATTCCAAGACCATCCTCCTTACTGGTCACTTTACCTGTGATCGTTTTTTGTGCAAGCACAACCTGCATTCCTCCGAATAAAAGCAACGCAAGAAAAATTCCAAGTTTTCTCATGGTTAGTGATTTTAATTGATTGTGGTTTGTGTTTATTGATTATTGCTTTTTTGTTTGTTTAACTTTATAAATTACTGAATATCTATTATGTGTACCCTTTTATTATTCATTCTTTATTGGGTAAGCCATCAGCAGCAAATAATCGCTGAATTTTACTTCTGGTCCTGGTTTCCCGGGCTGTATAGTTCCCAGATCGCGGTTATTTACATAATCCATAATTTTATATGATTTGCCTGAGAGCCCTTTCAGCGAAAGCTTGCCCTGGTAGTTTTTAGCATAAAAAGCATAGAAAAGCGTATCAGCCTTGCGGATCACATGCGTTTCGGGCACATTGTAGCCTAAGTCGTACAAACCTCCAAGGTATTCTCCTTTCGAAAGCATATGTTCTTTATAAATCCGGATCCATTTTTTCCATTCCTTCTCTTTTTCTGCCGACAATACAAAATGCCCTTCGGTAACAAACGGATTATCTTTGGGCCAGGTAAATTT
The DNA here is from genome assembly GCA_036382355.1 of Bacteroidales bacterium. GTDB lineage: Bacteria > Bacteroidota > Bacteroidia > Bacteroidales > DASVHX01 > DASVHX01. Next base: position 1,532 of record DASVHX010000183.1, on the reverse strand, counting down.
AGTGCCGGGAACACCACCAATTCCTATTGTGCTGGCAAAATCGTTATGGTTATCGCTTAGTTCCACATGATCGCCAAAATAAGCGGTACCAGGGGCTAACGCTTTAAAGGTTTTGCCTTTGGAGCGCACCTGCGTGCTTCCAACAGGATCGGAAGCCACAAACTGGTTTGTATAGGGCATATTGTAAAACGACATGGCGTCGCCACATGGGCAAAGCTGAACAAGCGCTGCAGGCTTTATCTGGTGCGCCGTTTCATAGATCAGTTTAAAGAAAGCAGGAACACTTTCGGGAGCATCGTCCGGATTAGCAAGCTTATGCAATGGATTGTAGTCGGGCGGACAGGCATTGAGATGCTGGCCATCGAGTTTAAGGCCATCGTAACCCCAGGTTCCCATAAACATCTGCACCATTTGCTTTGTATGATCGAGCGTTGGCTGGTATGCCGGAGACATATAATAACTATCCCACCAACTGATGATCCGAGGGCTGCCATCGGCATTTTTCAGGATAATATCAGGATGTTCTGCCAATAGTTTTGTGCCTGGATCAACGGCCATGGGCGTCCACCATATCTGGGCTTTAAACCCGTTTGCATGAATTGCATCCACCAGTTTTTTCATATCAGCATCACCTTTGGGAAATTTCGCAGGGTCGGGCTCCCAATCTCCTTCGGCCTGCTGATATCCATCGTCCACGGTTACCCATGTAAATCCGAGTTCCTTTACTTTTGGAAGCGTGCCGATGATTTCGTTGACCGTGAACTTGCGCATATATCCCCATGCACACCACATCGGCTCGAATGCAAGTGGTTCGGAAGCAGGCATTACAATACCCTTTTTCTGCATAAAGGCGCTGTATTGCTGTAAAGTTTTAAAGTAATCGCCATAGTGCACTGTTACAAATGTTTCCAGCGTATTGAGCGTATCTCCCGGATGCAAAGTGTCGGCCACTTCATAGGCATATTCCACATCGATTTTAGCTAAAGTTGCAGTTTTGGCCATATCCACGGGCATCGAAACCATTTTGGGTTTTAACGCGGTATGACCGATAGCAATACCGGCATCTTTGCGCCAGATATCCAGTACAGGAATTCCGCCGCCATAATCCGGATCGTTCATCCCAAGATAATTCTTCTGGTAGAATCCTGTTTTTACCGGCAGAACCCAACTTTTACGCTCGCCCGTGGAACTTGCCTGGAACGACCAGAAATCAGGTGTGTCCTTTTTACTGTCAATTTTATAGGAATGATTTACCCACTTATTCACCAGTACATCCTTATCACTGGAATTAATGTATTGGACTTTGTAGAATGCCCAGCCTGCGAAGTCCTTGTAAGTATTTACAGTAAGCACTTTGGTAAGTTTTGCGCCTTTGTATTCTGCATTTCCCTTGTATTCACAGGAATTTCCCGCTCCGGCAAAATCATTTATGCTGTTTTCTGATGAAGATTCCAGCTTGAAATTACTGACGGTATCGCCATTGGCTATTAGATATTCTGATGACTGAAACCCCTTCATGATCGGACTTGCAA
>DASVHX010000182.1:0-6330 GCA_036382355.1 Bacteroidales bacterium | reverse complement strand
TGAAGAATTGGCGAAATTAATGGCCTGGTCGTTGGCACCTTTTTGCACAGCCTTGCTGGCACGGGTTACCATGTTGTCGCGCATCATAATTTTTGCATTATTAACGGAAGTAGTATCACCTGATTCCTTGCCATTGGAAATAGCCATATCCATAGCTTCTTTCATTTTGTCGAAATCGGCTTTCTTTTTGTAGGCTTGTCCTTTGCCGAAATAGGCTTTGGCATAAGTGGGCTGTAAACCTATAGCTTTGTCGAATAATGCCAGTGCTTCATCCGCTTTCTCAGCCTTAAGCAGGCCATATCCCTGGGCAACATATACTTTGGATAGTTGTTTGGATGCCTTATCTTTTGTATCGGCATCATTATACAAGGTTGCCAACTCAAGACTTTTTTCCAGTGCCACCTGGGCATCATCAATCTTTTTATCTTTAAGGAAGTTACTGGCGATCTGGTATTGCCAGCCTGGAATTGCTTTCTGGGCATTTGCTTTTAGATCGTTAGCGTCAGCACCTACTTTGTCGCAAATACCTATTACATCAGTCATGGCTTTGATGGCGCCTGGTAAATCTGTACCGGACAGTTGAAGTGCAGCATTAAAAGCAATAGCAGCATCGTTCTTGGTTTGTGCTTGCGAGCCAAGCGCTAACGAAGTAGTAAAAATTGCTGCAAGCGTAAGCGTTTTGAGTTGAGCAAGGATTCTCATAAATAAACAGATTGAAGATTATGACTTATTTTAGATGCGAATTGATTTAGCAAATGTAAATAAAAAACACATATGTCGAAAATTTGTTGTGTGCATATGTATAAAATTTAACCGAGTGAATATGATCTCTGAAAGGTATTTATTTTAAAGTTAATCATGCATCGTTATAGTGAACCTAATCGAAAATCATTCCAAACTCAATGTTTGGCAGCAACTGAAGCTGGTTATATTTGGCAAGCAGAATCTCATTTTCTCAATAAAAGTATATATTTGCATATCGATTGATGAACTTTATAAAAAGTCCTGGAATATGCATTGTTCTTGCTGTCGTAATTGTTATTTTGGGATAGTTTGCCTACGCCGGCATAAAAGCACCACTCAAATTTCAGGAAGAATTGCAGCGCAGGAACATTGTGGTGATTACTAAACTTATTGACATCAGAACTGCAGAAATTCTCTTCAAACAAATTAATAACAACTGGAAACCGGGAGTAATTAATCAGCTATGAATCGTCTTGCATCGCCCATTTTCAGTCGCTTCGACGATTCCTTCACCATTCATTCGTCGCGGAATTATTGTTTATCTATCCTGGTAGCAAGGCATAGCTTTTCTTATTGCATTTCCCGGTCAGAGGATAACGTTGTTTTGGGATTGGAGACCTACAACTTTACAATTTCAGATACCCATGTGCCTGCCAGAATCGATGTAAAGGAATGGTGCGAACAACTAACGATGTTACTGGGGAACCTGGAATCACTCAAGAAATCATTCCGGCAAGTGCATATTGCGATGGAGAACCCCAAATCTACACTTGTTCCTAAAGCTCTTTTTGAAGAAATGGACAAAAATATTTGGTTAACGTTTAACCATCCGGTTGTGGATAATGAGGTATGCAGAGCAGATGAATTGCCACCGGCTGAAGCCATATTGCTTTATGCTGTTCCTGCGGAAATCCTTTCAGTGCTGACAACCACATTTCCTGAGGCAACAATATTTAATGCATCCGGTCAACTTATCAATAGCCTGCTTTCCGCTACCAAGGCGGCAGCAAGGGATGGAGTGCTATACGCACATGTTCAGGGCGCTTGGGTGGAGCTTGTTTATCTTGAAGAAGGACAACCGAAGTTCTTCAATATTTTTTCTTACCAAACCAGGGAAGATCTAGCCTATTACGTCATATTTGTGATTGAACAACTTGGCCTCAATCCCGACACAACAGTTTTGGTGCTGCTGGGTGATATTGAGCGCGAATCCGATCATTTTGAGTTGCTTTATCGTTATATTCGTAATATCCGTCTTATTGACAATTCGATTATGCTGGAGAGCGGACAAATAGCCGACAGCATCCCTTTTCACAAATATTTTAGCTTATTAAACCTGGCAAAATGCGGATCGTAAGCGGAACACATAAAAGCAGGCGAATTACACCACCTGCAGGTCTTCTGGTACGCCCGACCACCGATATGGCCAAGGAAAGCCTGTTCAATATCATGAATAACCGTATCGATTTTGAAGAAACCACGGTACTTGACCTTTTTGCCGGAACTGGCAATATTTCTTACGAGTTTGCTTCGCGGGGAGCAAAGGAGATATTGTGCGTTGAATTAAATCCAAAATGCGCAGCTTTTATTCAACAAACGGCTGAAAAATTAGGATTTAAAGGGATAAGCGTGATAAAGACGAATGTTTTTGCCCTGCTTCCAACGCTGCGACGGAATTTTAGCCTCATTTTTGCCGATCCTCCGTTCGATTCGGATGATGCCGGAAAGCTACCCGATATCATTTTTGCACAAAAACTGCTGGCTTTGGATGGCTGGTTGGTGATAGAACATCCTAAAAAGATGAAGTTCACTGAACATCCGAATTTTACGGAACACCGTGAGTATGGTAAAGTCAATTTTAGTTTCTTCAGAAACATCGGAGATTAAAGTCGGATACCATCAGGTATAAACTGGCTTACATCGCCTCCATAGCTATGCACCTGGCGGACAATGGATGAGGTAATCGAAACATATTCCGGCAGCGTTAGCAGGAAAACTGATTCAATGGCAGGGTAGAGCTTCTTATTTACCTGACCTACACTGCGTTCGAACTCGAAATCGGCGGAAGTACGCAAGCCACGCAGAATATAGAGGGCATTAGACTTCCTGCAGAAATCTACGGTAAGACCGGAATAGCCTGTAACGGTCACTTTAGGTATATCCTTGAATACCTCTCTGATCCATTGTAGTCGTTTTTCTATTGGGAAATAAGGACTTTTATCAACATTTAGCCCAACGGCAACAATGATCTCGTCGAAGAGCGGAATACCCCTCAGAATAATGGATTCATGGCCTTTGGTGATCGGATCGAACGATCCCGGAAAAACAGCTATGCGCTTCATAAAACTTCATCTGATTGTGGCAAAGATAATGAATATTAATATGATCAATCTTCAGTGAAAAAGGAGTGAACCTGCGATGTAATCCTCAACCAATCCTGCAATAGCTGGGTAAGTGTGGGACAATGGCAAAGAGAGTTCCTGGGGGCTATACCAGCGGGCATCTGTAATATCTTCCTCTGCCTGCGGCGTAAGAGGCCCATCGTCAGCACTTTGCATCTCAAACCAATGTGTGCGTTTGAGATACAGGATACCTTTGCGCTCAAATACATGATATGTAGATGGTAATGTGCGCATGATTGATAAGTATTGTAACCCCGTTTCTTCGGTTACTTCGCGCAATGCAGCATCTGGCGCATTTTCACCAGGTTTGGTTTTTCCTTTTGGCAAATCCCAAAAACCAAGGCGATAGATAAATAAAAGTCTGCCCCTGGAATCCCTTACCAGGCCTCCAGCTGCTTCGATAAATGAATACAGAGAAATAAAGAGCCTGAACAATTTTTCGATGTTATCGGGGTTATAAAGAAAAAGTTGCGACGAAGCAGGATTAGATAGAAATTGTGAAAGCTCCTCTTTTATCTGGTTGCTGGTTTCGCATCTAATCCAATGATTATCAGTATTAATAGTGATAAGGTCGATATGCCCTGAGAGGAACACTACTTTCTGATTGATAAAAACTTTATACATTTGCATCATGAAATCAAAGGATGAAGAAATAGGATTGGCTACTGCTGACTTCCTGTTACAAATTAAGGCAATAAAGTTGGATATCGCCAACCCATTCACATGGAGCTCGGGCATCAAATCCCCTATTTATTGCGACAACCGCAAAACATTATCATATCCAAAGATACGCACATTCATCCGTCAGGAATTTGTAAAACTGATAAATGATGAGTTCGGCACCGTTAATCTCATTGCAGGAGTGGCCACAGGAGCTATTGCAGCCGGCGTACTCGTGGCTCAGGACCTGGGTTTGCCTTTTGTTTATGTACGTTCCGAAAAAAAGGAACATGGTCTCACAAACCAAATAGAAGGTGTTGTGGAATCCGGCCAGTCAGTAGTTGTGGTCGAAGACCTTGTTTCAACAGGCAAAAGCAGCCTTAACGCTATAGCAGCTTTACGGGCAGCCGGATGCAATGTAAAGGGAATGGTTGCCATTTTCACCTATGGCCTTCCCGAAGCAACAGAGAATTTCAAACAGGCAAACTGTCCGCTTGTTACACTCACCGATTATGATCTTCTGATCAAGAAAGCCCTTGAGCATAATTTTATACAGGAATCTGATCTGAAATCGCTGATTCAATGGCGCGAGAATCCCAAAGCATGGGGAATCAATAACTAAATAAGCTTTTCAAGTTGATTAACTTGCATAAAAATCTCAACCGACACAATTCTACGTATAACTAGCAGATGAGTATAATAAACAGCGATAAATTGATCATTGAACGCAGCAACAGTATACTGTTCAACTTTGTCAGCAATTTCGACAATTTCGGAAAATTAATGCCTGAGCAGGTTGCCGATTGGAAATCTACAGCCGACGCCTGTTCGTTTACCATCAGCGGCATGGCCGCTCTGAGTATGCGCATGGCCTTGAAACAGCCCAATGATAAGGTTGTAATGGCTTCGGTGGGAGACAAACCCTTCTCATATGAACTCATTTGCCACCTTGTAGCCAAAGGAGAAGAAAGTACCGAGGCCCAACTTGTATTTGATGCCCAGCTTAGCCCAATGTTTGCCATGATGGCAACACGGCCGCTCCAGAACTTTATAAACATTCTTGTAAATAAACTAAAAGCATACGCAGAAGAGAACCTCTGACAAATGCTTTGAATTGACTCATAAGAATTAAAAGCAGATTTTCTTGTTTCAAAAGGCTTTCCTTTTCCCGGAAAGCCTTTTGCATTTATATTTTGAATAATTTTAGCTTTTGTAAGGGCGTTGAATTTTTCGGCCCGCAACAATTGACTTCATGGAAGAATCCTTTGTACCTAACATACTCGTAGTAGACGATATAGATGCTAATCTTATTCTGATAGATACCATACTTAAACATGAAAATGCACATATAGTGCTTGCCAGAAGCGGGACCGATGCGCTTACCAAAGCTAAAGACATCGATTTTGCGCTTATGATCCTTGATGTTTCAATGCCCGGCATGAATGGATTTGAGCTTGCAGAGCGATTCCGGACTATGGAACGCTACAAGTATACACCTATCATTTTTGTTTCTGCCCTTTATTCCGATGAACGCAGCATTTTCATGGGATATCAGTCTGGAGCGGTTGATTATATTACCAAGCCATTCAAGCACGAGATACTCTTGAGCAAGGTTCGGATATTTCTGCAGCTGGCTGTGCAAAACGAAAAAATCCGCGAACAGAGTTTACGATTGTTCCAAAGCGAAGAAAAGTACAGGAGCTATATCGAAAATGCGCCAGATGGTGTATTTGTAGCCACATCCAACGGCCTCCCGGTTCAGGTAAATGAAGCAGCAGCGCGCATTACAGGTTACACCGAAGCAGAACTTTTCGGGATGAATCTTCTGCATTTCTTCCGAAACGAAAATTTAGCCGATAATCAGGATAATTTTAAAGGTATATTTTCTGGAAGCAAAGCAGGAGGGGAGTTTCGTATTAATACGCGCGATGGTCAGGTGCGTTTTATTTTGGCCGAAACCGTGAAACTGCCCGACAATCGTTACTTAGGTTTTATCAAGGACAATACCGAGCGGCACGAACTCGTGAAGCAGCTTATCCAAACCGAGCGGCTGGCAGGCATTGGCGAACTGGCTGCCGGTATGGCTCATGAAATAAATCAGCCTCTCAACACGATTGCTTTTGGCTTGGATAACCTGTTTGATGCACTTAAAACACAGCATCCCGACAAAGCTTATATCAAGAAAAAAGGAGATAAAATTTTTGAAGGAATAGTGCGCATGCGTAATATTATAGATCATGTACGTACTTTTTCGCGGGATCAGGATAACTTTGTTCCTGTGGTGTTTGATGTTACAGAAAGTATTCGTAATGCGCTCTCGCTCGTATCCGAGCAGTATAAAAAGCTGGGTATCGAATTGGTAACCGATTTCGGGGCTATCAATTATTTCCCGGTAGGAAATACTTATAAATTTGAACAGGTAATCCTAAACCTGCTCTCGAATGCTCGTGATGCAATAACCGAAAAACGCGACAATATTGCGGATAGTTACATAGGGATAATTGGAATAACAACATTTCAAACA
>DASVHX010000181.1:0-2807 GCA_036382355.1 Bacteroidales bacterium | reverse complement strand
GTTGCATGCGCACGAGATCCCAGCCGATTTCCGGTTCATCATCATCAACCGCATTCAGAATTATGACTTCGATTTCAAGTCGTTTAATCAATTTATTATGGATACCTATTCGCTGTTGAAAGGCTTAGGTATATCCGATGTAAGGGCATATGGATTGGATACCAGTAGTGTTCTGGTAGAAAAAGTGCCGCTTAATGTTGCACTTGCCCACGACGACCGCCTGAAACGCGTCCTCTGATTTGCACTAAACCATTGTCGGCGCGCCGCTTGTGGTCACCCAGGTGAATCGCCAAAACTGAATTTCCACTCCGGGAAATAAATAAGCGCTTTTATAGTTATATTAACAATCTTCTGTTTAAAAGTATGGCTAAGCCTAAGAAATAGCCATCTGGATAATGATTACTTTTAAAATCTAAAGTAAACAAATATGATCTCAGCCATTTTGTTGCAGGTAAATCAAGCTGCAAACATTGTTACCGACACATTAAACCGTGCTATCAATCAACTTCCCGTAGCAGCGCCCCAACCATCCGAAGTTTCTTTCTCAATCCTGGAACTTGTTCAGAAAGGAGGTTGGATAATGCTACCTATCGGATTGCTTTCGGTAATTACAGTTTACATTTTCATTGAGCGATATGTGGTTGTGCGAATAGCATCGCGCCAGGATGCCAATTTCATGAATAATATCCGCGATTTTATTTACCAGGGTCGGATAGATTCTGCGCTGGCGTTTTGCAAGAATTCGAACCGGCCAATCTCCCGGATGATCGAAAAAGGCATAAAGCGAATAAGCCGTCCGATGAAAGAAATTGAAGAATCGATTGAGATTATTGGAAAATTTGAAGTTTACAAACTTGAAAAGAACCTGGTGATCCTCGCCATTATAGCCGGTATTGCCCCTATGTTCGGATTCATCGGAACAATCATCGGTGTTATCAAGATTTTTCATGATATATCCCTCGCCGGCGATGTGAGCATCACAAGTGTATCAGCCGGTCTTTATACAAAAATGGTATCGAGCGCTGCCGGGCTTATGGTTGGTATCATTGCTTTTGTCTGCTACCACTGGCTTAATATCATGATCGAAAAAGTTGTACAGCGGCTGGAACAAAATGCTATGGAATTCATGGACCTCTTGCAAGAACCTGCAAAATGAACTTAAAACGAAAAAACAGAATCGTAGCTGAAGTTATGACATCATCAATGAATGACATCATGTTCTTCCTGATGTTGTTTTTCCTGATCATGTCTACGCTGCTAAACCCTAATGTAATCAAACTCACGCTACCAAAAGCCCAGCATAACCAGGCTATTCATCGCAAGGAGATTTCGCTTTCGATAACTAAAGACCTGAAATATTTTATTGATAATAAAGCGGTTGCATACGAGGACCTGGAAAACCAGTTAGTAGCAAAAATCAATTTATCAGCTGATGCCACAGTTATTTTGCGCTGCGACAATTCACTCACAGTGCAGGACCTGGTAGATGTACTACAGATCGGGAATAAGCTGAAAGTAAAAATGATACTCGCAACCAAATCGCCCAATGGCTCACACGGCTGATCAGAAATCAAATAATTCCAACCAGGTGTATGGAATAATAGGAACGATTGCGTTTCACGCATTGCTATTACTATTGCTGAGCCTGGCGTTGCTTCGCACGCCCATCCCTCCATTTGCAGGTGGCGGCGGAGGTTATGGATTAGGCATTGAAGTGAACCTGGGAAATTCAGATGATGGTAGAGGTGATATCCAGGATGAGCAAATTGCCATGCCCCAGTTTACAGCACCCCCGAAAACCCAAACGCCTACAGCCTTTATGGCTGATGAAGAAGTGAAATCAAAAGCTAAAACAGCTGATGAAGATATACTGGCCAACGAAAAAGGCGAAGAAACAAACCTGAAGTCAACTCCAGGAGTTGTTGCAAAAAAAGTGAAGAAAGAACCCGAGCCTATTGTGAACCAGCAAGCTTTGTACAAAGGGAAATCGCAAAAGCCAGGAAATAACCAGGGAACTACCGGCAAACCAGGTGACCAGGGAAATCCTAACGGCACAGCACAATCAAATATCTACAAGGGAAATGGGAGCGGAAGCGGTTCAGGTAGCGGAACAGGCAAGGGAAGCGGGTCGGGATCCGGCTCAGGAACTGGCAGTGGTAGCGGGAATGGCAGCGGTACCGGCAGTGGCACCGGAGGTGGTGTTAATTATTCGCTGGAAGGCAGAAACCCAAAAAGTCTCCTAAAACCCTCTTATAATTCGGAAGACCAGGGAAAAGTAGTGGTTACCATATGGGTAAACAAAGAAGGAAAAGTGATTAAAGTACTCGCTGGTGGTAAAGGTACCAGCACATCCGATCAAAAACTCTGGAAAATGGCCGAAGAGGCTGCCAAACGCTCTACATTCACCGCAAAACCAGATGCTGCTGAGGAGCAAAAAGGAACGATTACCTATAAATTTGTTAAATCGAAATAGCGTAGGAAAGCCTGAAAGTTCGAATGATTACTTAATTATCGTAAAATAAACCCTTCAACCTTTTGTTGGGCGATGTGATATTTAGGTGAAATTTGCAATCGCAATATCAGCAATCTCATTGATGAACTACCAACAGACACTCGACTACTTTTACGCTCAGTTGCCCATGTTTCACAGGATTGGGGCAGCAGCTTACAAAGCCAATCTTGATAATACCATAGCGTTGTGTCGGTTGCTGAAGCATCCGGAGCAAAACTTTAGAAGCATTCATGTGGCCGGCACTAACGGAAAAGGATCCACATCGCACATGCTGGCCTCGGTGCTGATGGAAACC
>DASVHX010000180.1:0-5403 GCA_036382355.1 Bacteroidales bacterium | reverse complement strand
AATGATTTTTTCATTATCAGTTAAGAAATCGTAATAACTGGCTTTAAGGATCAGGCAATTTATGTATGCTTCAAAGAAATTATTCTGCCTATGGATAATAGCGGCACTATTGATCAGATTGATTGCTGTGCGATAACCGCTTCGGCGGGACATAAGCACAGCCATATTCTCAATGGCATTAGCTTTTCCTTTTTGGTAGTGAAGCATCTCTGCCATTTGCAGGGCTTGTTGTATGATTGAAACTGCCTCTGAAGTCGAAAACAAGTTCGTTTGTTTTGCCAGTTGGTTAAGCACATCTACCTTTTTATCACCCGTTGAAGTTCGCGCAGCCCTCAGCAGGCTGTCAGGAGCTTTAGGGTTCCAGGTCTGGGCGTTTGCAATAAAAAAGAAAGCACTAAAGGCAACAGTAAGCCAGAGGTCTTTTCGGGCATAGGTTGTAAAAGTCCGGCAACTAATATTTGGATGCAATTTCTTCTGGCTTTTAATATTATGTTCAGTAAAAAAGGTTTGCAAAATTTTAAGTGATTATGCAGTAATCAAGGGAATGCTAAGTGACACACTCGTTCCAGCCGGTTCTTTATTCTCGTTAAAAAGATCGGTAATATGTAAACTTATTCTCCAGGAATATTTTCGGTTTAAACTGCTTATGCGTTCCTCGGTAATGCGTGTAGCAAGCGATTCGTGAGGTTTGTCAGATTTCTTTCTCATTTCCCTGTCTTTCTCCCGGCCAATTCCATTGTCATTCACTTCAATTAGAATGGTATTACCTTTTTTTTGAATAGTGACAACAATACGGCCCGGTGTATCCATTTCGAATATTCCATGTTCTATTGCATTTTCCACAAATGGTTGCGCAAGCATAGGCGGGATATTAATGAGTTCGGTATCTAACCTGGGATCTACTACCATCGTGTAATCGAACTTATTCTCAAAACGGAGTTTTTGTAATGAGAGGTAGTTTGAAAGTGTGTCAATTTCGCATTTTAAGGTAACAAATTCTTCGCGGGAATTTGAAAGCACAAGCCTGATAAGCCGGGCAAAACTGGAAAGGTATTTAGCAGCTTCGGCCGATTCTTTTTTGTAAATAAAACTTTGTATGGCAACCAAAGCATTGAATATAAAATGAGGGTTCATTTGCGAACGCAGTAATTTTTGCTCTATATCCATTTGCCGGTGCCGGGCATTAAGTTTAGCCTGAATATAAAGCAGCAGAACAATTATCAGAAAAAGCAGTATGGTGGCACCTAAAACATATATGGTATAGCGTGTTTGCTTCAGCTTTAGTTTCTGTATTTCATTCTCCTTCGACAGGAACTCTATCGCTTGTTGTTTTTGCCCGGCTTCATGTAGGTAATTTATTTCCGCAAACTTCTGGCGCGCTTCGTTCTTCAGGATTGTGTCGTTTACAGCGCTTAACAACATGTTGTATTTGAGCGCTTTTTTGTAATCTCTCCTGGAAATATATAACTCGTAAATGCGTTGGTAATTAAATTTGATATAGTCAGTACGGCCGGTTTGTTTGGCTATTTTCAATCCGGCATGGAAGTATTCAAGCGCTTTTGGGTAATTCCCAAGAATGGAGTAAACGGTTCCAATATTACTAAGGGAACTCCCGGTAAGCGACAGATTGCCATATTCCTGTCGCAACTTTAAGGCTTTTTGCTGAAATGACAGGGCTCTCTCCAATTTATTTTCAAGCTGATATAAATGCGCAATAGATGTATATGCTGAAGATTGTGTCATGATATCATTTGTCTCTTTATCAAGTTTAAGTGCTTTAAAATAACATACCTGTGCACTATCCAGTTCACCCATTCCAAGGTAATGATTTCCGAATTGGATATAACACCCGGCGATGCTATACAACAGTTTATTTACAGCAAAATACTTTATAGCTAGCTTATAATAACTGGTAGCACTTTGCTGCGGACCAAACTTGCTCATATAATTAGCCATTGCCACACAGGCATTACCTGATGAGTTTGAATTTTCGGCAATCTTGCTGAGCAACATAGCTTTGGACGCATAAATCAAAGCATTCGATTTGTCATTCATTTTAATAAAAAACTGGCTTAATGACGCATTTGCCAGCGATTGCAAATCAGCACGCCCTATTTCTTCGGCCAGATGCATTGCCCGCAGATCAGTCTCAACCACTTTATCATTATTATCCAAAGTCTGATAAATGCTGGATAGTTTTACAAGGCAGTTGAATACTGATTCGCGTTCATTGCCCTGGTTGTAAATTACTATTGCTTTTTGAACCAGTGCAACAGCTTCTTTGTTCTCGCCTTTGCTACTGACAATACCAGCCATATTCTGGAGGGCTTTTGCTTTGCCATTCATGTAAAGTAGTTTCTCAGCCAGTGTAAATGCTTGTTCTGCCAGAGATTGGGCCTTTTTTACTGAAAACTTTTGAATGTATTCTGCTGCCTGATTTAAGGCATCCACTTTTTTGTTTCCCCTGGAAGAAATGATAATCTGCATCAAACTGTCGGTTAACGATTGAGAGGAAGGCTGCGCTTGAGCCATAAGTATGTTTGATACCAACATAATAATTAATCCAACGACTCTAGCGACGCCGACTAAGTATTTCCTGTAGAAAATATTATAGGACAAAAGCTATAGGTTTTTCAAGGTGTGAATACCAAAGTGTTATAATCGGAAATTATACGCTTAATATCGAAGATAACGTTCAGATTGTCAATCGATAAACCAAAGGATCCTTCAAAATTACAGCATGTCAACTGATTAGATTCAATAGGTTAAAGATAAAATAAATTGCTTATCCTGGATTTCGGTATGATTTTGCAAGGCAATAAAAGACGCCATTCTCTGTAAATTCCATTAGGATGATGCCCAGGGAAACGAAATTCACGAAAAGTATTTCCGCTTTCTTCCGATTGATATTCGCCAATCTGACGAATTTGGAAAGGGTGATTTTTTCATTAACCGAAAGATATGTCAGGAGCAATTTTTCTGTGGCGGTATATTCCACTAAAGTGCCAACATCCGTATTTCGGTGCCTCAGAACTTTGAGCCAAACGCTGTTTGCGAGGTAGTTATGGTCCTTTACGCGGATGTAGACTTTCCATTGACCATCTTTATCCGGCGCTGAATGTGGCATTTCGGCGCTTTTTGGAACTGTAATTTCCAGCACAGTACGGCCTTCCACTTTCCATTCCTTTACCTTAAACTTTACTTCGGGGCGCGTATAAAGTTCGGAAGCGGCTTGTACCATATAAAATTCTTCTTCCGACCGAACGCCTGCGATAGCGCCGTTATCCTTCACGCCAATGAGCAAGCGCCCACCATCGGTGTTGGCAAAAGCGGTCAGCGAGCGTGCTATCTTGCGGGAATCGGTAATGCCAAACTTGAAATCGAGTTGCTGGTGTTCGCCTTCTGCAATCAGTTTTCGGATGAAATCCTCCATAAGCCAAATGTAGGCATTTTTTGATGCACATTATAATGGAAGCATCAGGCAAACTCCTTCTAACAAGACGGGCTGCCATTGGCAGCCCGCTTGGAATATTAATTGAATTTTGGTAGCAGGGATTTCATCATATCCTTATGTACCATAAAATCCATCATTTTTAACTTCACGTAATCTTCGTGGAAGAAATAATAGCCAAAGTTCTTGTTGTTTTCCTTGCCACCTGTGCGGCTTCCGGAGCCGGAATCTTTTATCAGAAACCATGTTACGCCATCTTTTTCGAGATAACCAACAAGGTGCATCCCATGGTCGTCGGTTGTGGTTTCGTTGCTGAACCTGAACTGCCGGGCATTTTCGTCAATGGCTGCCGAAGGTATGTCGAAGGCAGGAACAATTGCTGCATTGGCTTCGCGTGCCAGTAATCCGGCTTCCGATACATCGCCGCCGATTGCAAGCGTATACCCGGCTTTTATCGATTTCTTCAATATCTCCATAAAATCGGTGAGTGGTACATTATAATAGTCCTTACTGTGCCACCAGTTATCCGGAACTTCATATTCCACCTGTTTCCAATAAGGCTGCTGCATGTATGAAAGTACATCTGCATAATCGTCTGTACGGATTTTCAGCACCTTATCCAGGTATTCCAATGGCGAATAGGAAGTTCCACTTACGTTTACCTTGGCAGGAGGTTCGCCCATGTAATGCTTCATGATATCTTTTACCATAGCAATCACTCCGGCTTCATTCCATAGGTTATTGGTCTTTACAAAATCCAGGTAAGCCTTTATCTCATTAAACATCTTCTCATGCGACTGAACTGTTTGTCCTGGCTGTAATCCTGAAAAGTCGGCATAAGGGACTGCACCATATTTCTTCATAATTTTAGTCACCGCATTTCCTTCCGAGCCTTCGCCAATATTCATGTTACCGCGTTTCTGAACCCATGTTGCAGCACGTTCCACATATTCCCAATAAACGGTGTACATTTCAGAAAGCTTAACTTTCTGTCCGGTAATGCGAAAAACTTCGGACTCAAAAAAAGAAGTTGTCGAGTAGCTCCAGCAGGTATTGGTATTTCCCTGCGACACAGGTTCGTTATGCCAAAATGTCTTAAAGCCATCTTTCGAAACAGGGATATCCAGGCCTGCAGGATCGGCTTTAAATACCTTTGTTACTTTTGGAGTTTCATCTTTCTTCTCAAAATCTTCGATTCCTTTGAGGATAGTATTCTGAAAATAGCCCGGCTCATATGTTTTAAATACACCCTTTGTGGATGCCGGTTTCTGGGCTTTAACCGATACTGCGACCAACGCTAATGCGCTGGCAAAAAGCAAAATGGATTTGTTCATGTTTTGTTGATATTTATTTGTTGATATTTAAATGATAAGTATTTCTCATTGATTTTTGTATCATTACTGAAAAAGCCATTATTACAGGAAGGTAATATTGTTCTTTGCTGTTATTTTTTCACAATAATGGCATTGTAGCTTAAGCTCATCCTTGTCTATTACTGTAAAATGTGTCGGGATATTTTCATGATTGGTAATACAGTTCGGGTTGAAGCATTTTACTATTTTATCGACAACATCGGGTACTTCTACCTGTGATTTGGACACAACCTTGAAGTCGCGGATTACAATGAGTGTTGCTGTGGGGGCAACAAGCGCTATTTTATTGATTTCTTCACGTTCGAAAAACAGATTGCTCACTTTAATGATACCTTTCTTGCCATATTTATGACTTTCGAGGTTTATCCCAAAAAGAACCTGGTTTTCGGTGGCATCGAGGTTCAGGATCCGGATTACCCTGAAAACATTATTGGCCGGGATATGATCGATAACGGTGCCATGTTCGATGGCCGTTACCTTGAGTTCGCGCATTTCTTTATCCATTTCCAAAAAGATTTAATTCAGTTCTGTAATTTGTTAGTTATTTAACGCCGCCAATTGCTGCCAGAAGTGCCTGCC
>DASVHX010000179.1:0-2299 GCA_036382355.1 Bacteroidales bacterium | reverse complement strand
AAGCTGTTCCGAGGCGGCATAATTAACGTTAAAAAGTAACTTCAAGCAATTCTAAACCCGATATTTGAATATTAAGTTGTTGCAGAATTGCAGGAATATAATATAATCTTCTACGTTATAAACTTGTTGCCGCCAGTTGGTTAAAACCGAACACTTTCGTGTTATTTTTGTATCGGCATTAACTGTTGTTCACTTGTTATATCTGAAGGTGCTGCATTTACTTTAACAATCAATGCTATGACTGAAAAATTTGTTTCCAAAGCACTTGAAGCCAACCTGGCTGAAACCAGGTACAAGGATATTGTGATACCGGCAGAAAACCAACATTTTATCGATCTGTCCGCAGACTATTTTGGCTTGAACAAACGCGCCCGGGAATGCATTATCGAATACCAGCATCCATTCTCCAACCGCAAGTTTGTAATAGAACAACTCCGCGAGATATTGCTTACCGATTTCTGGTTCTATAACGGCCTGCCGGATGCCAAAAAAGCTTACAGCATTCTGCTGGGAATATTCTCCAACCTGCTGAACGATAAACTGAAGGAAGAACAGCAGATACTGGCCTTGCGCACATTGCTGGAATTTTCGGAAAAGCTGGCTGGCGAGGGAAATACCCGCGCTGGCATCTTACATCAGTTGATAAGCTTGTTGGCCGGCCGTATAGAAGCAATACCACTTGCAAGTATCAAAAGCTCCAAATTCTTTTTAAAATACCTGGGGAAAGCTGCCCAATTACCGGAATTTTCAACTGAAACTTTCGAACTCATGCAGCATGTTTCTACACTCACGATCAAATATTGGGAAGATACGACCCGCATCGGCGATTGGTATGCTGAGAAAAGTCACCTGTTTGAATCAGATTACACCCCAATAATTAATAGCATCGGGCCTACATATTTTAAAGCGCTGCGTAAAGAATTAAAAAGTGCTGAAAACTGGGAGGACCTGCTCACCAAAGCCCCGGTATACGATGATATCGCGGATAAATTTGCCAGCCTCATCGATGTATTCGACACATTCATAATCAAATTTCATTATACCTTTTATCTGTTGCACCTGCCAGGCATGCACCATTTACAGGACCGGCTTATCTGGAGCATCAACAAAGTACTGCGTAGCGCCCTCGAAGAAATTGGCAGCGACAAACTGATTGCCTTTATCGACGAACTATTCGATCTCTGCGAAGAACTCCGCCTTACCCATATGTCCTCGGTACTCGATTGCCTGCTTACATTAGGCAAAAAAGTAATCGACATGGACAAATCGGATGATAAAAACCAGGTAAATTATTTCGAGAAAAAGCTTATTGGTTTTGGATTTGAGACGCCCGGTATCGTATATGTGAACAACGACTGGCAATTAAACGTAAACGAAAACCATATCAAGAACATCCGCGTATGGCTCGAACTGATTGAATATTCCCAATCGGTGATGGAAAAATTGCTATCGGCCCTCATTGTTAACCTGAGGTTGGGCGGCATTTTCATAAGCGACACCGATCTTTTCCAGCGCGAAATTACGCGGGTGCTGAATTCCAATATCGTGCCCTATTTCAAAAAGGTAAAACAACTCACTCGTATTTTCCCGGTATTTTTTAATGAAATCGGCGCCGAAGGAGAGATCCGCAACGTTACCACCTCTATGGATGAGATTTCCGGGCGGCAGGACCGGCTTGTTCATTTTCTGCGCAAGCAGGTGCATACCGAAAGCAACAATACGCTTATCGAGCTTGCCCGTAAAGTATTCAACTTCTGGTACGATGCCGACCTTGAGGCCTTGCGCTCCTGGCTACCCGATGATGTGTTTGAATCCATCGACCTCAAAAATGAATGGTTCGCCCCTGTTCATGCCATGGTAGTGGAGCTTTGCACATTAAGCCAATGCAGTCCTGCTGAACTTTTCGAGTTTAATGCCACAAAATTTGAAGCTCTGTTCGACCATCTCAAGGTATCCAACGACCGCGATCTGCAACGACTGAGCAACCTGCGACATCTCTATGCCTTGCTGAAGGAAAAGTATTCATTCGAAACCGAGAACATCATATCATTATTGCAACAACAGCATTTTCTACATCCCGAAGAAGTTGTACGCTTCGACCAGGCGCTGCAAAAACAGGAGCACGATAAGGCTTTGAAGTTGATATTCCAGTTTATGGATAAGTTGAAACAGGTCATTTTCAATAAACTTCCGAGCGAAGGATGGGAAAATATTTATTATAAGCGCCATATTGCCATCGGTATTCCGTCCATGTATGGCACTTATCCTGAGGATAAATTCGAAGCGCTGGGCTTTACCT
>DASVHX010000178.1:0-2365 GCA_036382355.1 Bacteroidales bacterium | reverse complement strand
GCCTTGGTGCCAGTCGCCTGGCAGATAAAATAGTAAAGCAATTGCTTGACGAAATCTCCTAAGTAAGCAAAAGATATATGTATGCGGTGGTAAATATTTGGCAGGTAATTATTTATAGCGAATTTTGATTGATGAGGTGGTTTTGCCATTTTCTGATTGGAATAACAGGTTGGCATCTCAATGAAATTTCCGGCCTGATGTCAAGCTTTTTCCTGATTATGTTTAAAGAGAACGGCATTATTTTTGGAGGATGTAAGATTGTTGTAAAGCAAGCGATTAATAATTAAATAGATGAACATGAAAAAGCAGTTCCAGTTCCTGGTAATCATATTGATGATCACATTTATACAAAGTTGTGTACCTGAAGATTCGGTTACACCGGATACAGGCGATGTACGCGATAAATATACCGGCACATGGCTTGTTATCGAGCACGCCCGAAAAAGCAGTTTGATTGTCACTTATACAATAGTAATATCTCTCGATCCCTCAAACAGCAGCCAGGTGCTGCTTTCCCATTTTAGTGGCTATTCAGGTTCCAATCCAGCTTATGGAATAGCTACATCGAGCAGCATTACAGTACCTTCTCAGAGTATGGCTTCCGACTGGCAGGTGGAAGGTTCGGGAACCCTCGCGAATTCGAGCACAATGGATTGGACCTATACAATAACTGCTGGTGGTAATACAGATACCTATACAGCCACAGCAACCAAACAGTAAAACCAGGTTAATTTTACAGCGATGGAAACACTGCCAATTACCTGGCGATAAAGGCGTATGGGATTTGCATTTCTATGGGGGAATCAGGCAAATAAGTGGTGTCGGTATCAGGATTAAAGGGATTGTGTTCCCATGTACCATGTATATTTGGTTTCACCTTAATCCTTGTCTGTGATTCAAGGGTACTCAACCTGGTAACCACTTCAGTATATATTTCGTCAAGTTTGTCGATATGTCGGCCATACCAATTCATACTGCTGTCGAAAACAGCAGGTGTGGTTTTGTACTTTTTAAAAACAGGCGCAAACGCCGTGGAATAAAATAGCTTTATTCCACCAGGATTTTGGGCAGATTGGTCTATCCTCAATGCTCCATCCGTGAGGTGAATATCCACCAAAAGCGATATCATCTGATCGCTGGATAATACATAGGAAGGCCTGGGATGCAGCAGGTTATTCTCATTACACGCAGCAAGCATCAGAAACATACACACTCCGGAAATTAAGCGTAGTTTCATTATTTTTCATCAGGATGTTTGGCAAAGTATTCCTTATTGATCTCGCGGATCACATCTTTAGTAATATCAAGCGTATCGTTAGCTAAATAAATATTGCCACCTTTATTGTAACCCAATATATAGTCGAACTTGTATTGAGTATTGTATCTTTTCAGGAAATTGGTTACCGAATCAAGCAGCATTACATTCAGGTTGAACTCATGTTGCTGCAGGTCGGCACTGTATTTATCGCGGAGATCAACAATATTTTGTTGTTCTTTCATAATGCTTTGATACACTTCCTGTGCGCTCTGTTCGCTGATCGATTTATTTTTTACCTGTTCCTGAAAATATGCGGCATCCTTTTCATAAGCCTTCTGTTTAGCAGCAATTTCAGCTTCAAGGCGGGAGCTTTTAGCTGTCAGGTCTCCCCGCATTTTTTTTACTAAAGCATAATTAGCAAGTATACTATCGGAATTAACGTAAGCAATTCCAAGCGAACCGGAGTTGATCTTTCGCAAGGATTTAGCAACACCACTGTCACCTGTCGAACTTCTGGTGAAAAACATGATATAAAGTGCAACCAGTCCCAGCAACATTACAATATTCAAAACAAGCAAAACCTGACCGTGGTCCTTACGTGGCGGTTCCGGCGCAGGAGTCGGTTCATTTGGTAGTGTTACCGGCTGAATTGCCTTGTTTGATGCTTCCGGCGTGGTATTTAATTCTTCTGACATGATGAATAAATTGGGGTTAAAAGTGATTTATAGCCTTCGTTGGCGAAATTAAGTAAATAATTGTTGTTGTAAAAGGAATGTTTAGTTGCCTACTTCCGACATGAATTTTATCCGAACTAACCTGATTTCTTCTTCTGTAAATTCATTTTCGCCCAAAGTAACAAGAGCATCCTGAACAGAATCCGATTCAGCTTCAGAGAAGTAATCAAAAATTTCTTCAGTGTGATATGGATCAATAAATTCGTTCACGTAATAGTTGAGATCTAACTTGGTGCCCGAAGCAACAATACTTTCAATTTCAGCAAGCAATTCGCTTATAGTGAGGTTTTTTGCCACTGCTATATCTTCCAGCGACAATTTGCGGTCGATATTGTGGATGATATAAACTTTTAATCCGGACTTATTGATCACG
>DASVHX010000177.1:0-2730 GCA_036382355.1 Bacteroidales bacterium | reverse complement strand
ATCGATACCAGCGGAAATGAATAAATACGGTGCGACGATTTGTTCTGATTCTTTAAATTCCCACTTTTTTACCAGCTTTAATTCGGACGAAGTGGAAGATGGTAATTGAATGCTTTGGAGCTGTGCACGGACTGTATCATCAGTGCCAGCCAAAATCTGACCATGAGACAAACCAACATATTGTAAAAATATGGTTAGAATGATAACGATCTGTCTGGCAAGTGTTTTCATATCAAAATTAGTCAGATTTATTAATAATAGCGTTAATATTAAAAACTGGTGAAATGTATATAATTCTTGTGGTATAGGAACTCCAAAAAGCACATCAGGCATGAAGATTACAAGTGTTAACAATGGTAAAAATTTGAGCTTTCAGAAACGTGTTTCTGAAAGCTCAAAGCCTTTTATAGTATGGTTAAATAACCTGTCAACCTATTAGTATCATATTGACAAAACGATTAATCTAACCATCCCGGGTTCTGCCAATTAACACCGGAAAATCCAATAACCTTATCAACTTCACTCTGATCAATAGGATACATCAGCCATTTAGTTGATGAACAGTTTCTATCGGGGAATTTGAAGCGGGTATATGTAAAGGTGGAACCGGTCTTTGTAATCCGCATACCTGTAACAAACTTATCTGTCTGATCCAATATTTTCCATCGCCTGACATCAAAGAAACGATGCTCTTCATAGGCCAATTCAACACGTCGCTCGTTACGATACTTGGCTTCAAAAGCAGCTTTAGACATACCTACAGGGAATGCAGGCATACCAGCTCTAGCACGAACTACACTGACAGCATCTCTGGCGCTCATGGAAAAACCTGTTGCAGTAACAGCCACATCCGGGCCAGCTGATTGGTAAGCAGATTCAGCAAAGTTCAGGTAAAGTTCAGCCAAACGAAACAATCTGATAGCGCCATCAGCACTATTACTTAGCGTGGATTTCCAGTTATTGAATTTACGCAGGTAATATCCTGTTCTGGTATACTTACGATCAACATCTGAAATCTGTTCCAACCCTCCTACAAAAGTTTCCACCAGTTTACCATTGGGTTGATCTAAATACCTCACTGCACCATTATAGTAAATAGAGGCATAAAATCTTGGATCACGACCAACGTAAGGATTCGCCGGATCATAACCTGAAGCGCTGTTTACAGTAGCAACAGTCCTGTCGGCATTATATCCTGTAATAGGAGCTTCACCATTTGCCATCTCATAGCTATCAACCAATTCCTGAGAAGGACATGGCCCGGTTCTGTTCATACCTGGATTGGTAGGCATTCCAGCCCACATCCATACAGCCATCTGCCCGCCAATCTGTAAAATAGTTTCCTTGTCAACTGATCTTTGATCATTAGAGCTGGTTAAGCAATATAGCGCATAAGCATTCTGTGCGACCGTTGCTCCGGGCACAACGTCAAAAAGTTTATATCCTCCATTCGTTAAACATTGTGACAAAGCTTCCGTATTAATTTCAGTTGCATCGGCCCAAGTATATGTACCATCAGACCATAACGGACTTGCTGCATACGTCACCGCCTGAGACTTAATAGCATAGGCTACGCCACGGGTCATGATACCAAATTGATTGTCAGAAACATTCCATGATAAACCATCCGATATCGCTAAAGCTTCATCGCAATCTGCCAGAATAAATGTCACAACATCTGAAAATGTAGCTCTCTTATCAGTGGCGAAATCGTGATTTATTTCCAAGGGTTTATCAAAAATGGGCACCCCTCCATAACGTTTAATCAACTGTAAATAGTAAAGCGCACGTAAAGTACGGGCCTGTGCAATCCATGTCACTTTTTCTGCATCCGTGGCATATACCGTAGCCGTTTGGATACTTTGAAGAAACACATTACACTTACGGATCCCTGTATAAAGATTTCCCCAGGGACTCCCATCAGACGAATTAGCTGCATAGGTTATTGAGGTAATATTGCCACCGTACCAATTATTATATGTGGAACCCGGCGTGATATCATCCGCATCCTGCGCTTCATCTGTAAATGAAGCCCGGTCCATATAAGGAGCAGGACAAAATCCATAACAAGAGTTGAGATAACCCCGTGTTCTGTTATAATCACTAAAGACCTGATCCATAGTAATACGACCGTCAGATTGCAAATCCAGCTGCTTATTGCAGGAGAAAAATAACAACGAGGTGACTATGGCTGTAAATAACTTAAATTTTTTCATACTAAATAATTTTTCAGATTTATACATTTACCCGACTGATTAGAAAACAACATTTACGCCTAAATTGAATACCCTGTAAACAGGGAATGCTGCATAACTGCCTTCCGGTCCAAAATCTTGAGACTTCATCTTGTCCCATGTAATCAGGTTTTGTCCGCTGAGTACAAATTTTATCTTCCCTGCCGAAACAGCATTTGTTATAGCGGATGGGAGCGTGTATGACAATTCAAGATTCTTGAGTCGTACATAAGATCTGTTATAGTTAAAAAAATCACTTGTTTGATGATTGACTGATTGGGCTAAAGAAAGTGCAGGATAAGTAATTTTTTCCTTATTATCGTATCGCGCTTGTGTCCAGGCATCCTGATGCAATGCCCCAAAAGCACCATCATAAGACGTTTCAAAAACACCCCATCCGCTATATATCGAAGAATATTGCCCAACACCCTGGAAAAGGAAATTTAAATCAAATTGCTTATACGTTATGCCACCTGATATACCATAAGTTACCAGA
>DASVHX010000176.1:0-1664 GCA_036382355.1 Bacteroidales bacterium | reverse complement strand
AAATCAGATATTCCACCCTGATTTTTGCACCAGGTTTAAAGTTTGCCATTATCCTGACCTCTCCCGCTTTTTTTATTGACCACCATTTAACCCTCTGCTTTCAATAATACTAATTGCTCATGTCAAATCTATTGTGAATAGATCTTTGAGACATTTAATCCATTCTGACAATATTGATACGCCGTTTGTAGGGGATAATTGATATAAAATGAGAGCTTTAGACCTTAAGAAAGATCGATGTCGCATTGTAACTATCGAAAGGAGGTGGGACTAAAAGCGCAAAGCACAGTATTAAATCTTATGATTTGGGCGTTAAATCCGGAAAAAATTAGTAAATATCGGGCGCAATATTTATACACATAGAGTATCTTTATCGCTTGAAAACGCTGTTACCATTCAATAATAAAAAAACACCGGATCATCACATTCAAAAATTAATCATCATTAAATATCAAGCAACACAATCACTTAAATAAATTATTTATGAGAAAACACACACTATTCATTGCTTTATTATTTCTTGTGTTCAAATTTTCATTTGCACAAGACAACACAGCTTTTCCTCAACTTGGGAAAAACAAAATCCAGGACATTATTTCAGCCATGACGCTGGAGGATAAAGTTTATCTTCTGATCGGGGTGGGTAATGCCAACCAGAAAGATCCTGTCTTGGGAGACAAAACGACGATCATTGACGGAGCAGCCGGACGAACATGGGCTATTCCCCGTTTAGGAATAACACCTACGATTTTAACCGATGGACCTGCCGGTCTTCGTATCAATTCGCATCCTGCCGGATTGGATTTTACACGATATTGTACTGCATTTCCTACAGCAACGGCGCTGGCCTGTACCTGGAATACCGAACTGATTGAAAATGTCGGGAAAGCAATGGGAAATGAAGTTCTCGAATATGGTTCCGATGTTCTACTTGCACCGGCAATCAATATTCATCGAAACCCACTTTGCGGACGTAATTTTGAATATTATTCAGAAGACCCTTATGTCGTAGGTAAAATGGCAGCTGCTATGATTCGTGGTATTCAATCGAACGGGGTTGGAACTTCTCTGAAACATTTTGCAGCGAACAACATCGAAACAAACAGGACCTCGATCAATGCAGTCATGAGTCAGCGCGCCCTTCGGGAAATCTATCTGAGGGGATTTGAAATGGCTGTAAAAGAATCGCAACCCTGGACCGTGATGTCATCCTATAACCGGATAAACGGATACTATACTTCAGAAAATCGCGACTTAATCACCACCATCTTACGTGACGAATGGAAATTTGAAGGCATGGTTATGACCGATTGGGGTGGCGGAGCAGATGCAGTTGCCCAGATGAATGCCGGAAACGATGTGCTAATGCCCGGTAACCGTCAACGCCAGGAATTTCTTCTTGCCCTAAAAAACAAAGCACTCGACGAAAAGGTAATTGACCAGAATGTAGGGAGGGTTTTAACCTTTATCATGAAAACTCCTCATTTTAGAGCATATTCGTTTACGAACAAACCGGATCTGGCTGCTCATTCGCAAGTTTCAAAGAATGCTGCAGACGAAGGGATGGTTTTACTTAAAAACGATAACAACACTTTACCTTTCAAAAACATTAAAAAAGTAGCACTTTTTGGTAAGACCTCATACCGGTTTATTGCCGGTGGAAC
>DASVHX010000175.1:0-2535 GCA_036382355.1 Bacteroidales bacterium | reverse complement strand
TTTCTTATCTGATGGATAAAGAAGCTGTAGCAGAGTTGTTCAGGGAAGTATCTGTAAAGATAGCCAACAGGCCGGGTGGTTATACCCGTATCCTGAAAACAGGCAACCGTTTGGGCGATAATGCAGATATGTGCATGATGGAACTGGTGGATTATAACGAAAACCTTCTGGGAACCAAAGAAGCTCCTAAAGCTAAAGCCACACGTCGTAAAAAGGCTACCAAGAAAACCGACGAGGTTGAAGCTCCGGAAACAAAAGTAAAGGCACCTAGGAAAGCTAAGGAAAAACCAGCTGTTGTTGCTGAAGTTGCTCCAGAAGTTGAGCCAACAGATGAAGCTAAGGCAGACGACACTCCCGAAATTACTGAAGAAACCAAGTAATCAGAACTATTAAGAAACCAAAAGAGGGTGAAGTAATCAAATACTTTATCCTTTTTTTTTGGAATGATTATTACTACTGGCCAACAATGGCTTTTTCCAATATAATAACTTAGTCAGATCACATAAAAACAATTTTATTATGAGCACAATTGCAAATATTTTTGCCCGTCAGATTCTCGATTCGCGAGGAAATCCGACAATAGAAGTGGATGTTTACACAAGCAATGGCGTGATGGGCCGCGCTGCAGTGCCTTCCGGAGCCAGCACCGGTGTTCACGAAGCCGTGGAACTCAGAGATGACGACAAGAATGTCTATATGGGTAAGGGCGTATTGAAGGCAGTTCAAAACGTGAATAAAGTAATAGCCGAAGAATTAAAAGGCTATTATGTTTCGGAGCAAAACGAAGTTGACCGCAGGATGATCGAACTCGATGGTACGCCGAATAAAGCAAACCTTGGCGCAAATGCAATTCTTGGCGTATCGCTGGCAGTTGCAAAAGCTGCAGCCGAGGAGTCGGATCAATTTCTGTATCGTTATATCGGTGGCGTAAATGCAAACACATTGCCTATCCCGATGATGAATATCCTGAACGGAGGATCGCATGCTGATAACAGTATCGACTTCCAGGAATTTATGATTATGCCGGTTGGCGCACCTACATTCAGTGAAGCATTGCGCATGGGTGCCGAAGTTTTTCATAACCTGAAAGCTGTTTTGAAAAAACAAGGCTATTCGACAAACGTTGGCGACGAAGGCGGATTTGCTCCAAACCTCAAATCAAATGAAGAAGCCATAACGATCATTCTGCAGGCTATCGAAAAAGCCGGCTACAAACCAGGTATCGATGTTTGCCTTGCACTCGATCCTGCTTCATCGGAATATTTTTTACCAAAGGAAAACGTTTATCACCTTCACAAAAGCACCGGCGACAAACTTACGCCTTCGCAAATGGTGGATTACTGGAAAAGCTGGGTGGATAAATATCCTATCATTTCCATCGAAGACGGTATGGCAGAAGACGATTGGGATGGCTGGAAAAAAATGACAGATGTTATGGGCGATAAGGTTCAGCTTGTTGGCGACGATTTGTTCGTTACCAACGTTGAACGCCTGAAAATGGGTATCGATAAAGGCGTAGCCAATTCTATCCTGGTGAAAGTAAACCAGATTGGTACGCTCACTGAAACAATCGATGCCGTGAATATGGCCTACAGAAATTCCTATACTGCTGTAATGAGCCACCGTTCAGGCGAAACCGAAGATACAACCATCGCCGACCTGGCTGTGGCGCTGAATACAGGGCTTATCAAGACCGGTTCAGCCAGCCGTACCGACCGGATAGCCAAGTACAACCAGTTGCTCCGCATAGAGGAGCTTTTAGGCAACTCCGCAAAATACCTTGGTAAGGATTTCAAATACGTAAGGTAATTTACTTCGCTTATTTTTAGACTAGTCCGGGTCCGACTTGAAGTCGGGCTCGGACTTTTTGTTCTCCACATCACCAATGAATGTCATCGCAGTTTGTGACAACATGGTGCATATTGAATCCTATAGTTTATACCAGCTAACATGCCGTTACAAACAATGGCAAGTAAAGGCGCATGGATTATAAATCAGCAAGCGGTAATTATAAATTATTTGATGCTATTTGAATTAATTTAGTGAGCTTCATTTTCGAAAATTCTGTAACTGATACATTCAAAACAGTCATCAGAGTAACTGGATTTTCATTATTAGCTGTTTCTCTCGTAACATTTCGAGCAAGCATTAAGAAAAGCGAATTACCTGAAAATGGTTTACCTTCTGACCATAACTCCTTTGATTCAGAGTATTGAAGTTCAGCAGTATTTAAATTCTCGTAAAACTCTGAAATCATCCGTGATTTCAATTCATCCGGCCAGTGACTGGAAAATGTTTCAATAGCAGTACTCGCAATTATAGGCCCAATGAAATCTTGTAGTTTTCTATGTTGGAGAGTATTCATTTCAGAAAAAGCTACCCGATTAGTCATATGCATGAAAAAGTAAATAAATTCATAGTAGATCAATACATGATGTAGCTGTCCTTCCTTGTCATTTGGAATATCTAGAAATGGTTTAATTGAATTATAACAATTATTTGAAGCATTAATTATCGCAATGCAAATATCTCCAA
>DASVHX010000174.1:0-7013 GCA_036382355.1 Bacteroidales bacterium | reverse complement strand
ATTACTGAAGGAAGGTTTCATTCACCGCTTCGAATACACATCCGTTCTGGCATGGAACAGCATGAAAGCCTATACTGAATTTCAGGGCCACAAACCAATTTCAGGTTCCGCGAATATTATCCGGGAAGCTTATAAAATTGGCCTGATTGCCGATTCTGAAGCATGGCTGGATATGATAAAGTCCATAAACAATGCTGCTCATACCTATTCCCAAACAACCACGGAAGAAATATTCGAGAAACTTATCGATTCATATTATGCTTTGTTTTTAGCTTTTGAGACTAAAATGAAACAGCTAAGCATCGGGAAATAAGGCGATGTCCGCCGGCTAAGCATAGGGAACGGAGGAATACTTCAATTGGCATGCAAAAAATTATGTCAGTAAGCCTGGCCTGCCCGAGACTACGCGATCAGACTTTCATTCAATTACTTATACGAATCAAGGGTCGGGAAAATATTCGATTGATTATCATTACTCACCTTCACAGGGTTAATGTACTATAAAGATAACTTTTAATTTAAGTTATGTTTCGCATTACTTATTGAAGTTACCTTAAAGTCGGATTCAGGAGAAAGTAATCAAGCCCCACCTGATATAATAACAGCAAGGCAGGGCTTGATAATGTATTGATTGCTTTTTCTATAAATCCTCCTCTAATGCTCCGTTTTGCCTTTCGATATGCAGGTTCCTGGTGAGGAGCATGACCACCGAAAGCATAATCACCATTCCGATAGAACCAAACAACAGTGAGTATAACTGTAGTTGCAGCAACGTATAGAAATAGGCATACAGCATAAACAATATCAAACCCACGATAATTCCATACCTGCGGTTGCTGAAGATGGCTCCGGCATAAAGCATTACCATGAGTGTAATTACTGTGGCCGATATCAGATAGGCAATATCGAAAAGCAGGTATTCGGCCAGCGAAAGTAGTAAGAGGTAAAAAAGCATGATGGCAAATCCGACAATAAGGTATTGCAGCGGATGCACATACTTTTTGCGAAGCAATTCGAAGAAAAAGAAGGTTACAAAAGTTAGAATTACAAACAGAACTCCATATTTGGCCACGCGCGTTGTGCGCTGATATTGATCAACAGGCATGATCAGGTTCACACCAAAACCTCCGGCTGCATTTTCGGGCGCAATACGGTCGTTGTCGAACATTTCGTTAGGCGACTTTTCACCGAAACCGATAAAATCATCAAATCCAAACTGCCCGTAATTACGGTTAAGTTCCAGGATTTTCCACTTAGCGGAAAACCCATTTTTAGTAACTGACTTCTCAGCAGGAATAAAGGCGCCTTCAAAAGAAGGATTGGCCCATGAAGAAGTGAGGTTTACATTCATATCGGAAGCAAACGGCAAAAAGGATAATAGCCTGCTTCCATTCAGTTTAAGTTTGAAACTGAATTTGTTACTGATAGCCGGGTCAATAGCAACCGGGATACTTACGCCTCCCTTGATTATATCATGAACAGGAATGCCCGGTTGCATCCGGAAAACAGAATCATTCCATGCCAGGTCAATGTTTTCTTTCACGCCTTTCATATCGGAGATTCCAAAAGTAACGTATGCTTTATCCCATTTTATATCTTCCGGCTGTACATTAAGTCCTTTTGGAACCAATGGTTTAAAATTTCCAATTACGGCAAGGCTGCTTGAGTAAAGCACCACTTCATAGATACTGCGGTAACGTATTACCGGAACAACATTGCCCGAAACCGAAAGGTTTTCGGGCAGAAAATGAAGAAAGCGTGTGCTGGATTCAATCGTTCCGTTAGTCAGGGTTTTTGACGATACAACAGGCACCGTTACAACCGGTCCGGCCAGCACCTGCCTGTCGCCCCAGGTGCGCCATATTTCCGAGATAGCCTCGTTGCGTGTGGATTCGCGTTCGCGTATCAGCGACTGCACCATCTCCGAAGGAATAAGCAGGATTAGAACAAAAATGCCGATGACCAAAAGTTTCAGGCTGATGGAGTTGCGTGCCCATTGATTGATTTTGCCGAATGTGGTAGTGTTTGACATATTGTTTTTTTATGAAAACGCATTTTCGGAACCATTATTATCTGTAATACAACAAAGTAGTTCTGAATTAATAATTCTTAACTTCGGAATAAAAATGTCTGTAACTTTCCATATTGAGACATATGCAAAAGCACCGGGATAGATCCCGAAAATTATTCACTTTAGAAAAGAATAAGCTTTATTTGGTGAACTCCCAGTACCTGCTATCGTTTACACTAGTTTCCTGGTTCCAGTATGCAGGGCAAACCGCTTGACCTTCAGCAGTGAGAATTTTTTGCTGATAAACAGCGATAATCGGATTAAACACAAGATCGGTTACGCCAATTATATTAGTAACGGGAGCATTTTCCTCAACTTTGGTTTCTTCCGCTACCTGTACTTCAAATTTATTGATGATGAGAAGCTGTTTTAGGAAGTCCACACGTTCTACGCTGGCGCCTTTTTCAACCACCGTGCAACGTATGCCGTTGATCTCTTCTACAATATGCTTGCCTTTGGAGAGGGCCATAATGATTGTTTTATGATTAATGAATAATACCCGTACTCAGCGAAAGAATGGCCTCGTAAAGCGGGCTGTAAAAACCAAGCGCTACAATACCTAACACACATAGGAAAAGGCCCATGCGTGTATAGATATCACTTTTGAAATAGGCAATAGGCGTATCGCTCTTATTGATAAACATGGCCTTTACCACCAGCAGGTAGTAATACAAGGATATGGTGGCATTTAGAACAGCAATAAAGACCAACCAGTAATAACCGGCAGATGCTGCAGAGGTGAACAGAAAAAACTTACCAAAGAAACCGGCCACAGGCGGAATTCCTGCCAGTGAAAATAATGAGAGCATCATTACAAGGCTCAGCTTGGGATTGGTATGATAAAGCCCGTCATATTCGTCCATTGATTCTTTACTGGTTACCGCTGAAATAGCCGAAACTACACCAAAAGCGCCCAGATTGGAGAAAATATAAATGAGTACGAAATAGATAACAGTGGTCATTCCCAATTGCGTGCCGGAGATAATACCAAGTAATATGAAACCCGCCTGAGCAATAGATGAAAAGGCAAGGAAACGTTTCATATTCTTCTGCCTTATGGCGAAAAGGTTACCAATGGTCATTGTGGCCACTGCAATTACATACACAAGATCTTTCCAGAGAAATGAAATAGAATGGAAAACGGTAAAAAGGATAATAGTCAGGATAAAGACAGAAGCACCTTTGGAAATAACGGATAAGTAAGAGGTCACATTTATAGGCGAACCTTCGTACACGTCGGCAGTCCAGAGGTGGAAAGGTACAAGCGAAATCTTGAACGACATCCCTGCAAAGAAAAAGATAAAAGCAAGCATCTGGAGCGGCGTGTTGGCATATGTTGCTGCAACCTGGTCGAAATAAACCGAGCCGGTAGTTCCGTAAATCATGGACAATCCGAAAAGCAAAATACCTGAAGATAAAGCTGAAGAAAGAATAAGTTTAATACCTGCTTCAGCAGAACGGTTTTGATGGTGAACATAAGCTGCGAGCGCAGCCATTGGAATTGTGGCTAATTCGAGACCAAGGTAGAACATAAGGAAATCGCCCGAGGAAATCATGAAGTTCATCCCGATAAGCGTTGAAAAAAGCAGGATAAAATATTCGCTGATTTTTTCACGGTTTTCTTCTTTCTTAAGCCAGGTAACTGATTGAAGCAGCACAATGAAAACTCCGACATTCAGGATGTTCTTCATCATTATCGTAAGCGCACTGCTGCGGTACATACCTCCAAAAAGAATACCTGTGCTGGCTGGCAAAAAACCGATAATGGTATGAATGAAAAACAAAGCTATTGCCAGGTTGATCACAAACGGTTTTTGTTTCACCGAAAGGCTTATATCTGCAATCAATACAACTAACGCCACAATGGTGAGCAGCATTTCGTGTCGCATTGTTAAAAAATCTGATAAATTCATAGCGTTTCAGCTGTTTGTTATTTCGTAGATAAGTGTTGTATCTGTTAAGTCTGTTTTAAACAAGTATTAAAATAGTCCGGCAACTCCGGCAAAACCATTGAGCCTTTCCACAATAGGGCCAAGGCTGAATCCAATCATATTCGAGAGCCATAATGGTGCAAGTCCGATGGCGGCAATAGCCACGATGAGTGTAACGGTGGATAAACGTTCGTACCATTTTGCATCATCGAGGTGCAGGTAATGATCATTAGTGATTGGCCCAAACAGTAACGTTCCAACTACACGCAGGATATAAACGGCTGTTATCACGATGGAACTCACAGCTAATATTGTTACTACCCGATGGAATGTATCGGGATGCTGGAAAGCACCAACAAAGATGGTCATTTCAGCCACAAAACCGCTGAAACCGGGAAGTCCGAGAGAAGCAAGACCGGCGATGACGTAAGCTACACCCAGGAAAGGCATTACCTTCATCAGGCCGCCCATTTCATTCACCATCCGGGTATGTGTCCGCCCGTATATCATGCCAATCAAAGCAAAGAAAAGCGCTGTCATCAACCCGTGAGAGATCATTTGGATAACGGCTCCGTTCATGGCTGTTTGATTCATCATCAGCACAGCAAATAGCACAAGGCCGCAGTGGCTCACAGATGAGTATGCGTTGATGTATTTCAGGTCCTTCTGTACGACAGCGCCAAAAGCTCCGTAAACAACTGAGATGGAAGTTAGTATAATAAATATCCATGCCAGTTCATGCGCTGCTTCGGGCATCAGGTAGATGGCAACGCGGAAAGCACCATAGCCGCCAAGTTTCATCAATACACCGGCATGAAGCATGGAAACGGCAGTAGGAGCGGAGGCATGGCCATCGGGCGACCAGGTATGGAAAGGAAATAAAGCACCAAGTACGCCAAACCCAACAAACGTCATGGGGAAGAAGAAACGCTGTGCTTCAATAGGAATATGGTTACGGGCGATTTCCAATAAATTAAAAGTCAGTTGGCCGCCGCCAGGTGCAGAGTTAAAATAAATGCCTAGTATACCAACCAGCAGCAATGCTGAACCGCCCATGAGCATAAGCGTGAGTTTCATGGCTGCATATTCCTTAGGTCCTGAACCCCATAACCCGATAAGAAGGTACATCGGAATAACTGCAAGTTCATAAAAAAGGAACATGGTAAATAAATCGAGCGAGATGAAAAATCCGAATACACCGGAAGCAAGCAGGATAAGTGAAATAAAGAATTCGCGTGCGAGATAGTCTACCTGCCATGAAGCAAAGATGCCGGCAAATACCACGAGGGATGTCAAACCGATCATGGCAACGGATATACCATCCACACCAACAAGGTAATGAATATTGAGGCTAGGGAACCACACAAAATCCCGCATAAACAGCATTTGGACCATATTGCCTGACTGGCGTTCCTTAAGGTATAGGTATATGAGCACAGCAGCCATAATTAATTGCACTCCCATGCCGATAGCGCTCACCAGGCGGGTCTGCTTGTAATCTTTTGTAAACAGTATAGCAGTGATGGTCAGCACCGGTATTATGACGAAAAAACTTAATATATCCATTCGTGTAGGTCCGTTAATCAGTAATCAAATGTTAATAATTTCTTGTATGTTTTTAATTGATAATCTATATCTAATAGTATTTCCAACTTTAGGCTCTCCCAACTTTAGGCACTTCTTTCTACCATAAATAAATGAAAAAGATCACAAGAGCCACAGCACCTGAGATAAATACAAAACCATATTGCTGAATCTGTCCCGATTGAAAGTCCTTGATCTTATTCGATGAAAAATTTGTGACCCAGGCTATGCCGTTCATTGTTCCATCAACGATGTGGCGGTCGAACCAAGCGACAGGAATGGAAATGTAGGCAAAGATGATCCGTTTGGTAACAAACAAGTAGATTTCATCAAAATAGAATTTATTAAACGACCATTTATAGGAATACTTAAATATTGTGGCCAATTTATCCGGCAATCCGTTTGGTTTCATATACATGAACATGGCAACGCCAATTCCCAAAAGGCCGATAAGAACGGATGGTATAGCTATGCCCATTTCTAAATGGCTTTCGAATGGAATGCCATCGGAAGTTACAAATTGGTTGAATGGAATAAATCCGGCAAATATGGAAGCGACAGCCAGGAAGATCAAAGGCAGCGTCATTACCAGTGGTGCTTCGTGTGGTGTGTGATGGTAATGTGTTTCTTTTCCCCAGAAAACGCTGAAATATAGCCTGAACATATAGAAAGCTGTGAGACCGGCAACAATATATTCAACGGCGAATAACAAACGGTTACTTTCGAAAGCGGCTGATAATATTTCGTCCTTGCTGAAAAAACCAGCGAAAGGAGGAACTCCCGCAATGGTGAGGCATGCGATAAGAAAAGTAATATGTGTGATCGGGAGATATTTCCGCAATCCACCCATATCCTGCATCACGTTGCTGTGAACAGCATGAATAATAGCGCCGGCACCAAGGAACAATAATGCTTTAAACATGGCATGCGTGAATAAGTGGAACATGGAAGCCATAAAACCAAGTCCTTCGTGTCCGCCATAACCCGATACACCAAGGGCAAGCATCATATAACCGATCTGCGACATTGTGGAGAAAGCCAAAATCCGCTTGATATCAGTTTGTGTGCAGGCAATTACAGCGGCAAACAGCGAAGTGAATCCACCCACATAAGCAACAACTTCAAGTCCCGGAGTAGCAGCAAAAGCATATATCGGGAACAATCTGGCAACAAGGTAAACCCCGGCAACAACCATGGTAGCGGCATGGATAAGTGCCGAAACAGGTGTTGGACCCTCCATGGCATCTGGCAG
This sequence comes from Bacteroidales bacterium, assembly GCA_036382355.1. Taxonomy (GTDB): domain Bacteria; phylum Bacteroidota; class Bacteroidia; order Bacteroidales; family DASVHX01; genus DASVHX01. The sequence continues at coordinate 175 of DASVHX010000174.1, read as the reverse complement.
CCATATATGCAGCGGGAACATGGCTGATTTTCCTGCACCACCGATAAATACTAAGATTAATGACCAGGTCATGGTAGAAAGTCCCATGAAAACAATTCCGCTTCCCGAGGCCATTGCTGCGCCCTTAATATCGGTGAGTGAGATAAAATCGAAAGTGCCCGTATTGAAGGACAAA
>DASVHX010000173.1:0-5688 GCA_036382355.1 Bacteroidales bacterium | reverse complement strand
CTACAAACCTGAACGATGCAATCTATAAAAGCGGCCTTACAGCCCTGGTGGGGCAGCAACAGGCATCAAGACTTATTTCGGAAGTCAGCACATTTGGTGTCTACAGAAAATTTCCTGACGAACTTGACCGGACCATTGTTCTTTCTGACCTGAACTTAAGTTGGAATCCGGATCTTCGTTCGTTTATTAGTTCGGGCCCTATCGGCATATCCAATATTCATAAAGAGCCGGTAAATAAATATACAACTGGCTATGTGGAGATAGGCAAAAGACGTAACGGCGATATCCTTAATGTTTATCTCGAACTTACACCAACGGTTTGGTACTTCTTTACTTATAGCAATGGTGTTATGCAGGCCATTTCGTCGAACAAAACATTTAACGGGGCACTGGCAGCAATAAAAGATGCAAATCGCAGCCTGAAGGTAGAAAATGGCCAGCCCGCATACCAGTTTATCATTTCAACAAACGAAAAACGCAATACTTTTCTACGCAAGATGCGCTCTGTCAAAGGAAAAATTGAATAATGACAGTTAAATGAAAAATTTTTCTTTAACGAAGATGAATAAATAAAGATTTAAAATGAATTATACTTTACTTGTTTGTAGCTTAATGTTGGCTTATTTACTCGGATCTGTTCCTTCTGCCGTGTGGATCGGGAAATGGTTTTACGACATTGATGTGCGGAAGGCGGGAAGCGGTAATGCCGGCGCCACAAATACAATCCGTGTACTTGGACTAAAAGCCGGGATACCAGTTCTCCTTATCGATGCCTTTAAAGGCTGGCTTGCCGTTGCTTTGGCAGGTTGGATGGCAGCAGGAATTCTTTCAACTGAGAACCTGATTTTATTCAGGATAGCTGCGGGAGCTATTGCTGTATTAGGTCATGTTTTTCCTGCATTTGCCGGTTTTCGGGGTGGTAAAGGAGTGGCCACACTTGTTGGAGTGGTAATAGCGCTCTATTGGCCGGCATTTATCCTGGTGCTGATTTGGTTTGCAATTGTCTTTGCAATAACCCGCTATGTTTCGCTTGCATCAGTTACAAGTGCCTTGATTTTTCCCTTCATTGTCCTTTTTGTTTTTCACGAACAATCAGCGCCACTTATTGTTCTGGCATTTCTTGTGGCAGTATTTATACCGATAACCCACCGCCGGAATATTGGCCGGCTTATCCGGGGCGAAGAAAATAAACTTGAATTTAAGAAGAAGTAAGCATTGCGGATCATAGATATCAATCATCTGCAATATTATCAATGATTTAATCAGTATGGAACTTAATCAGGTAGTTATTCGTGAAATTGAAAAAATTTCGGAAGTAGCTGGTTATTTGTGGCAGCGCGAATGGGCTGAGCGCAACGCCGGTAATATTTCGCTTGACCTCACAGGTTTGATGGAGGTGAGCAGCATCCACACAGCCGGGCGGAGCTATGTCAAATGCAGTATGCCTGCTGAAGCCTCTGGGTTAGTCATTTTTGTGAGTGGAACCGGAGAGCGCCTGCGCGACCTCATTAAAACTCCGGAAAAAGCAGGATGCATCATTGTTATCGACCGCAAAGCGGAAGGTTATCATATTGTGTGGGGAGGCGAAGGCAGGCCGGAAATCAGGCCAACCAGCGAATTTGTTACACATATTGCCGTCCACCTGTTCAATAATCAGTCGGGAACCAATCATCGTTGTGTTGTGCATACACACCCAATTGAACTCATTGCGCTCAGTCACCATAAAGTATTCGGGCATGATCAGGATGCCTTGAACAAGGCCCTCTGGAGTATGTTGCCCGAAATTCGTTTATTTGTACCTAAAGGTGTTTGCATCGCGCCATACACGCTTCCCGGGAGCAAGGCTTTGGCTGACTTCACGATTGAGGGTTTGAAAAAATATAGTGTAATCCTTTGGGCGAAGCATGGCGCCCTGGCTACAGGTTCTGATGCGCTGGAAGCCTTCGATTACCTCGATGTGGCCAACAAAGGCGCTAAAATCTATCTTAAATGCCTTCAGGCAGGATACGTTCCCGAAGGAATGAGTGACGAAGAAATGAAAGGTCTCGAAATATTTTTATGACATTGTGCCATGTGCTAATATTTAGTCATTCTTTTTGGTACCTGTGATAAACAGTATCAGAATGGTTCTAATAGAGTTATAATAAATCCTGTTGATAATCACTGTATAAAATGAGCATTCTACTTTTCGCTTTTCGGATATTTTTACATACTTTTACCCTGATTTAATCCTAATCAGCAATTGCAATAAAAAACCCAATCTATGAATTTCATAATCAATAGCCAGGTTCTGCTAAAAAGCCTCCAGGCCATCAGTGGCGTGCTGAATTCAAGTAATACCTTACCAATACTTGATGATTTTTTATTCGAGCTTCAGGAGAAGGTGCTCAAGGTAACAGCTTCCGATCTCGAAACAACAATGTCAGTAACCCTGCCACTCGAAAATGCTGAAAATCCGGGAAGTATCACAGTGCCGGCTAAGTTGTTGCTCGATACACTCAAATGTTTTCAGGATGTTCCGGTAACATTCAATATCGATAATACTAGCTTTGCAATTGAAATTTCGGCTAACGAAGGTAAATATCGCCTTACCGGGCATGATGGTAATGAATTTCCTCAATCGCCGGTACTGGATGATACAGCTACTTCGCAGCTGCCATCTTCGTTGCTTGCCGAAGCTATCAACAAAACGCTGTTTGCTACCGGGAATGATGAGTTGCGGCCGGTGATGTCGGGCGTATACCTCGAACTTGCTGACACCGGGCTTACTTTTGTGGCAACTGATGCGCACAAGTTGGTTCGCTATCGACGCAGCGATGTAACAGCTGATAATACGGTAACTTTCATCATGCCAAAGAAACCGCTCAATCAGCTGAAAAATCTGCTTTCCTTAGATGAATTTCCTGTGTTATTGGAGTATAACCAAACGAACGCATCCTTCACATTCAAAAACATTTTGCTTATCTGCCGCCTTATCGAAGGTCGATACCCAAATTATGAGGCAGTTATTCCAAAGCAAAACCCCAATAGCCTTGTAATTGAAAGGATTCCTTTTCTGAATGCAGTGCGCCGTGTTTCTTTATATGGAAATCAATCCACACACCAGATCAGGCTTAAAATTACCGGTCGTGAACTTGTTCTTTCGGCCGAGGATATCGACTATTCCAACGAAGCTAAGGAACGCCTCAGTTGCGTGTACGAAGGTGAAGATATCGAGATCGGATTTAATGCAAAATTCCTGCAGGAGATGATCAGTAACCTGGATACTGACGAAGTTAAAATGGAACTTTCCGCTCCAAACCGCGCTGGAATTATTATGCCGATGGAAAACGACAATAAAGACGAAGATATTCTGATGCTGGTAATGCCGGTAATGCTGAATTCCTGATATTTAACAAAATAATTAAAAATACAAACCCCGGGAATTTCTTATTTCCGGGGTTTGTATTTTTAGTGTATCAGGGTTCGGCGAAATAGCAGATTACATCAATTCCCCAAGTGCCATCCAGCGATCTGTCTTTTTATCGATCAAGAGTTCAATTTCCGCGAAGCGGCCGGACAACAGCCTGATTTCTGTCATATCTTCAATGCCTGAACTCATCAAATCCAGGACATTTGCTTTTTCAATTTCCAGTATTTCAATTTCCTTCTCCAGCGCTTCGTATTCCTGCTTTTGTTTAAATGAAGGTTTTTTAACCGTATTGATAGGCTTACTTTCCTCAATCTCTACTTTAGCCGGACGCAACTTTAGTTTATTACGGCGTTCTTCGGCCAGTTTCTGTTTGTAATAAGCGGAATAATTCCCATAGTAATCTTTAATCTTCCCATTTTCGCCGAAAACGAAAACATGATCAACCAGTTTATCGAGGAAACAGCGGTCGTGCGAAACGATGATCAGGCATCCTTCGAACAGCATCAAAAAATCTTCGAGCAATTGCAACGTTTGAATATCGAGATCGTTTGTTGGCTCATCCAGGATAAGGAAATTAGGGTTCCGGATCAGTTGCATAATCAGGAAAAGCCTTCTTTTTTCGCCTCCGCTAAGGTTCGAATAGTAATTGTACTGCGTCGTTTGTGGAAAGTTAAAATGTAGGAGGAAATTCGAAGCCGACATGCTGCCTTTTCCAACCGAAATTTCTTCGGCAATTTCCTTCACCAGGTCAATTACCCGTTTGTCTCCATCGGGTTGCAGTCCTTCCTGCGAATAATAACCCATAATCACCGTTTGCCCAATGCTTATTTTCCCGGCATCGGGATGGATTTTGCCAGCAATAAGATTCAGTAAAGTGGTCTTTCCAACTCCATTTTTTCCAACAATCCCAATCTTTTCGCCTCGCTTAAACGTATAGGAAAAATTGTCGACAAGTTTCAGAGCTCCGTATCCTTTAAAAATATTATTTATCTCGAGGATTTTACCACCGATACGGGTCATCTTTACCTGGAATGCCGAAGAAGAACTTTCCTGCTGATTAAAAGCTTTCTCTTTCACGTCGTAAAAAGCATCAATACGCGCTTTCGATTTGGTAGAGCGTGCCTGAGGCATCCTGCGCATCCATTCCAGTTCAGTTCGGTAAGTGTTGCGGGCCCTTTCGGTTTCTACAATATTCGTCGCCTCACGTTCGGCTTTCTTTTCCACAAAATAGGAATAGTTGCCCTTGTAATGGAATATTTTGCCCTGATCGAGTTCGATAATTTCGTCGCAGACATTATCCAGAAAATACCGGTCGTGGGTTACCAGCAGAAGGGTCAACTTTTGCTTTTGCAGAAAATCTTCGAGCCATTCAATAATTTCTATATCCAGGTGGTTGGTAGGCTCATCCAGAATCAGCAAGTCAACTTTATCAATCAGGGCGCGGGCCAGGGCAATTTTCTTGCGCTGCCCTCCTGATAATTGGTCCACTGCCTGGTTAAGATCAGGGATATTAAATTTACCTAATATTTCTTTTACCCGCGATTCATAGTCCCATGCCGAGAGGGTATCCATCATGTGTGAGGCTTCTGACAATGCATTGTGATTGGATGGTGTATCATTATGCTTTAAATCATCCAGGCATTTCTCGTAAAGTTTTATCGCCCGTAATATTGCGTTATCCGATTCAAACAAAGCATCAATAACGGATATGTCTGGCAGGAAGTATGGGTTTTGCGGCAGATAAGCCACTGCAGTGCCTTTGCGCATTACAATATTGCCTTCATCAGGTTGATCCATGCCGGCAATGATGTTTAGCAGAGAAGTCTTTCCGGCGCCATTACGCGCAATTAAGGCTACTTTCTGGCCTTCTTCCAAACCAAAAGTAATTTCACGAAAGAGTTGTTTTTCGCCAAAACTCTTTGCCAGTTGCTCTACAAGCAGAATATTCACAGAAGTTGATGTTAGAATTTAATTTACCGGCGCAAAGATACGATGGTATGGAGAAGCGATAATAAGAAAAAGCTCCGTCTCCGGAGCTTTTTTAAAGCCATTCAACAGTAAAAATCTATGCAAGTTTTACATTGATTGCTTTTTTACCGCGGTTATCTTCCGTGATATCAAACATTACCTTATCCTCATCCTTAATCTTTTCTTGCAGGCCAGTAACGTGTACGAAGATGTCCTTCTGAGTTTCGTCTTCTACAATGAATCCGAAACCTTTTTTCTCGTTAAAAAATTTCACTTTTCCAGTTGACATAATGAAAAATTTAAAATTA
>DASVHX010000172.1:0-4726 GCA_036382355.1 Bacteroidales bacterium | reverse complement strand
TATGCGTTTTGCTTTCTGGGCCATTAACATAGGCCTTGCTCTCATGGTATTTATCTCAGTGCTGCCGGTTGGCCTGGCACAGACCTGGGTAAGTGTAAAATACGGACTCTGGTATGCGCGTTCGGCTGATTTTTTGCAAGGTGATACTTTGTCATTTTTCCGCTGGCTGCGCATAATTGGCGATACCGTATTTGCCGCTGGTGCAGTTGCCCTGGCATGGTTCATTGTTGGGTTGAAAACCGGATGGTCCATTAAAAAATAGAGCAAACATCTTCAATTAATAACACTAGTAATCAAAGAAAGAAATAATAGTGAACAAGGATTAACGATTAGTGATGTATGATTTATTCTCTTAATCGTATTTTACTTCTAAAATTAAAATTCGTTAACAGAGTGAAGCGACCTCACGAACACCTTTAAAATAAAAAACTGTGAGTAATCCTTGTTCTTAAATCAATTTTAAAAAAAATCCAATGGAAACAAATCTTTTTGAAACGGCGCAAACTTTCAGGTTTGAAGCCAAAGTGGATTATTCTGAAGGCGGCATCGTAAGCAAACGTGTTATCGACCGCCCGACAGGAAATGTGAGTCTCTTCGCATTCGACAAAGGACAGCGTCTTAGTGAGCATACCGCTCCATTTGATGCTATGGTACAGGTTGTAGAAGGTCAGGCCGAAATAGTAATTAACGGAGATCCTTACAAAGTACAAGCCGGAGAATCCATCATCATGCCGGCAAACATAACACATGCTGTGAATGCAGTTGAGAAATTCAAGATGGTGCTGACGATGATTAAGGGATGAGAATTTGAAAATCCGGGAATTTGAAAATTTGAAAATCAGGAAATGTGATGCTGTGAAAATAAGGAAATTAGGGAATGACGATCGCCAAATTTCAAACAATTCAAACTCTTCGAACTTTTTAAACTTCAATAATATTGAGTGATTATATTAAATCAAAAAAAATGAGCGAACTAATCAATAATTCATCGGGCCGCAAAGAACTGCTGAAGCACATGATATTGCAGCTTCATGAAGGTGTGGCCCCTGAACTGGTAAAGCAACGCCTGCGTCAATTGATGCAGAAAATACCCTATGGTGAAGTGGTGGAAGTGGAACAGGAACTCATCGCCGAAGGCCTGCCACAGGAAGAAGTTTTAAACCTCTGCGATCTGCACTCGGAAGCGTTAGAGGGCAGTATCGACCTTTCCGGTGCAAAAGTTGTTCCCCAGGGGCATCCTGTTGACACATTTACTTGTGAAAACAATGAACTGGCAAAAGTGGTGGGGCAATTAAGCAGCCTTTATCTATCGTCTGATCAATTCATGCAGGAGGAAGGGGTTGCAAACTATTTTCTCAAACTGAAAGGTCTCTTCAATTTGCTGATGGATGTTGACAAGCACTATCGCCGCAAGGAGAACCTTCTTTTTCCTTTCCTTGAAAAATATGGTATTACAGGTCCGCCAACAGTGATGTGGGGAAAGCACGACCAAACCCGTGTTCTGCTTAAAACGGCATTGGAAACCCTGGAAACTTTAAGCGAATCGGATGCATCGAATGTACAGGAACTTATCGATTCGGTTTTCAAACCTGCATCAAAGGCCATCACAGATATGATTATGAAGGAAGAGGAAATTCTTCTGCCAATGACCATGGACAAACTCACAGATGCAGACTGGTTCGAAATTTACCGGCAGACTAACGAAATCGGATATTGCCTTTACGATCCCAAAGTGGCATGGAATCCTGAAGGTGTTGAAGTAGTTTCAACAGCACATTCCGACACCAACAGTGTGCAATTGCACAGCGGGAGTTTTACACCCGAAGAATTGCTTGCCGTGCTGAATACACTACCGATCGACATCACTTTTGTGGATAAAAACGACAAAGTGAAGTATTTCTCCCAAGGGCAGGAACGCATCTTCGACCGCAACCGCGCCATACTTGGACGCGATGTGCGCATGTGCCATCCACCTTCGAGCGTGCATATTGTGGATCAGATTATCGGTGATTTTAAATCGGGAAAAGCTGACAGAGCTCCTTTTTGGATCCAGATGCGCGATAAATTCATTCATATCGAATACTTTGCTTTACGCAACGACGGAGGCGAATACCTGGGAACACTTGAAGTATCGCAGGAACTTACCGAAAAACGTGCATTGCAAGGCGAACAAAGGATTCTTTCTTATAAAAAGATTGACGTTTTATAAAATGAACAAGAGTATTAAAACCATTTTTAGTTTGAAGGTTTGAGGGTTTGAATTAGTTTGAACCATCAAACTATTCAAACTATTCAAACTATTCAAACTATAAAACCATCAAACCATCAAACTATCAAACTTTCAAACTTTATAACTTTATAACTTTATAACTTTCAAACTTACAGAAAATGGAGAAACCAGCATGGCTTAATGAAGCCCAAATAAAACATTCACTGGATGCGCGGGAAATACTCGCCTCGGGTGGTCATCCCCTTGAACAGGTTATGAATGATATCGCCAGCTTTGCTCCGGGAGAAATCTATGAACTGATCACACCTTTTCCACCAACTCCCTTAATTGAAAAGGTGAAAAACCTCGGTTTCGAAGCATATAGCGAACAAGATGGACCCGCACTTATGCGGAATTACTTTCTTAAAAAATAAACACCTTATCAGGCTGGACTCTAGCTTTAATTCTATGATAATTAACTATTTCACTCTCTTGTATGTCTGCCCCATTGCTCGCTAAAAAGGACCGCACACTTATATGGTTCAGAAAATATAATAAATGGCCCAGCCTGATTTTTACCTTTTTCATCTTCCTGTTTTCAATATCAGGCGTCGTTTTAAATCACCGGGGATTATTTTCTTCTGTAGATATCAGCCGGAAATATTTGCCGGCAATATATCGCTATAATAACTGGAACCTTGCTGCCCTAAAATCACAGATTAATCTAAATGATGACAGCCTTTTGGTTTATGGCAATATTGGCATTTGGAAAACCAATAGCAGTTATAAAACATTCAGCGATTTTAACAAAGGTTTTCCAGCGGGGACAGATAATCGGAAAATATACAGCCTGCTTCAAACCCGGAACCATCGTTTGCTCGCCGGCACGCTGTTTGGCTTTTACGAATACAATTCCGGATGGCATAAGTTGGAACTTCCAGTAAAAGAAGAACGCATTGTAAAGATTCTTGAAAAAGGAGATTCGCTTTTGGTGATGACACGATCTGGTTTGCTGTTGTCAAATACAACTGATCCTAAACTTGTATTCAGTAAAATTAATATCCCGGCAGGAGAAGATTACGATAACAAAGCCGGTCTTTTCAAAACATTATGGGTAATCCACAGTGGCGAAATATACGGCATGGCAGGCAGGTTGCTCATTGATGCGGTCGGGCTGGTTTTTATCCTTATCACACTTACCGGATTGTTATACTGGCTGGCTCCTCATTTGCTTAAGCGCGTAAAAGATACTTCGAAACACGGCATAAAACAAGTAAATAAGTTTTCGCTGAAATGGCATAACCGCTTGGGATCATGGGCGATCATTGTTCTGTTGATCACCACCATTACCGGTATGTTCCTGAGGCCTCCCCTACTTATTCCCATTGCCAATGCCAAGGTGGCTAAGATAAAATTCTCGGAATTAGATAATTCCAACCCATGGTTCGACAAGCTTCGCGATGTGTTGTATGATAAAGAATTAAAGCGGTTTGTTGTCGCTTCATCAGAAGGAATATATTATTCTGATGATGCCTTTAAATCAGCACTCCGAAAATATCCGGTTCAGCCACCGGTAAGCATAATGGGAATCACTGTTTTCGAAAAATTGGCAAGTGGCGAGTACCTGTTGGGTAGTTTCAGCGGAATTTTCCGTTGGATTCCTGACCAGGGACTGATCCAGGATTATTTCACAAAGCTTCCTTCAAATCCTAATAATGATGGTGGCTCTCCTTTTGGCGCAGTGGCTGTAACCGGATTTATCGGGCAATCCAATGGTGAGGCAACAATTTTCGATTATACCGGAGGTTCCATTCCGCTTGGGAAGATCAGAATTTTCCCGGAAATGCCCAACAATGTAATTTCAGAAAGTCCAATTTCTCTGTGGAGTACTGCGCTCGAAATTCATACTGGTCGTATCTTTGAATTCCTGATCGGTAATTTTTATATCCTGATCGTACCTATAACAGGAATAACAATGCTGCTGATCCTTGTTGCCGGCTTTTTTGCATGGTATATTCCTTCCCACAGAAAAGCCAACAGGATGAAAGAAAAGAAAATTAACAAAGCTTGAGGATGAAGATCACAAGATATCATTCTAACTGGCACAGTAATATCTGACCATGGGCCTGTTTTTAGATGTTTGGTCCACGATTTCGAATCCGGCTTTTTCGAACGAACTGTACAAACCTATCCAAACAAATGAATCGGGTAACTTCGCTGTTGTAGGAATGGTAGAATATGCTTCAAGTATTTTTATCCCTTCTTTCTGCGCATACTTTATAACTGCTTTAAGCATTTCAACAGATACTCCTTGCCGCCTGAAATCCTTATGAATAAAAAAGCAGGGAATGGACCATACCGGTTTATCGTCGATTGGTTTATGCACTCTTGATTTTGAAAGTTTAATGAAGTCCTTTCTGGGAGCCAGGGCGCACCATGCAATTGCAATACCTTCATATAGAGCAATCATACCTGTTGGCTTATTTTCCCAAACCAATTCCTTCATCATTTCCATGT
>DASVHX010000171.1:0-2938 GCA_036382355.1 Bacteroidales bacterium | reverse complement strand
ACGGAAGAATGCATATATCGTAAATGGACTTAAGCTTGCAGGTTTTTCAGGAGGCTGGCTGGATACTAAATAGACCTGGATACCTTTTAAAAGGTTGATTCGTATGAATTTTAGAAAATATTTGAAGTTGGGGTTTTAATACTGCTCCAATATTATAATTTAAAATTGATTACCAATTCGTATTAAAACTTGCTAACTGAATGAAAGAAATAAATTCAAAAATTAACTCAACAAAATAGTCACTATCCAAATCTCATCCCATTATGGCATCATTCACACCGGTATCACAAAATGATCTGAGCTCCACTGAAGGCACTCTTGGTCAGAGTATCAATTACAAACCTGCCCTCGCGCTGCTTACGACGTTATTTTTCATGTGGGGCTTCATCACCTGCCTCAACGATATCCTTATTCCTCATTTGAAGGCTTTATTCGAGCTGAATTACACCAGGATTATGCTTATCCAGTTTACCTTCTTTGGCGCCTATGCCATCATGTCAATTCCGGCAGGATGGGTTGTTGGTAAAATCGGCTACAGGAGAGGAATTGTGCTTGGGCTGATTATAACGGGCATAGGAGCGCTTATGTTTTATCCCGCGTCTGTTCTTATTAGCTATGGCGTTTTCCTTACAGGTTTCTTTATCCTGGCATCGGGTATTACAGTGCTTCAGGTGGCTGCTAATCCCTATGTAGCCATTCTGGGCTCGCCCGAAACAGCTTCCAGCCGTCTTAACATGACTCAGGCCCTCAACTCTTTAGGCACAACCATAGCGCCAGTTTTCGGAGGATTGCTTATTCTCTCCGACAATACGAATGCTGCCGAAAACGCAAGTACCGTGCAAGGACCTTATGTTGGTATTGCCATTACGCTTTTTGTTATTGCCATCATCTTTATGTTCGCCAAATTACCGTTCATTCAGACTACTACATTCAAAAAAGGAGCCGGCAGTGCATGGGGTTACCGTCATCTGGTTCTTGGCGCATTAGCCATTTTTCTTTATGTAGGTGGCGAAGTTTCAATTGGTAGTTTTCTGATTAACTTTTTTGCCCAACCTGATATCGCAGGACTGGCACATTCTGATGGTGCCAAATACGTGGCATTATACTGGGGTGGCGCTATGATCGGCAGATTCTTCGGCGCAGTTGCACTCTCCGACATCAAAAAACAATCTTCGCGTATCTACATTTATATCAGCATCTATATTTTTGCTTTCTTTATTTCCTGGTACCTTACAAAGGATATTGAACTTGCCGCACTTTTCCTTGTATTTGTGGCGATCAATTTTGTTGCATTTCTTTTTGGGAAAAATAAACCCAGCCGCACACTTGCTATTATGGCTGGTGTGGTAGTCACCCTGGTGCTTATCACTGTTCTTGCTTCCGGTAAATTTGCCATGTGGCCTATTATTGCAGTAGGTTTATTCAACTCCATCATGTTCCCGACGATTTTTACATTGGCTATCGATGGGCTGGGCAAACATACCAGCCAGGGATCGGGTATTTTATGTTTTGCTATTGTAGGTGGCGCTATATTGCCACTTGCCATGGGAGCATTAGCTGATGCTTTCGGAATTCATCATGCGTTTCTGCTTGTACTGGTAAGTTATCTCTACATTATGTATTATGGTTTAAAAGGGTATAAACATCAGTTGGGATAGGCATTACTTAATCATGCGAATCAAGGGTTGAAGTTTAATTGCCACGAAGAGGCTAAATCTCAATAACCGTCCCGTTTATTAAGACGGGACGGTATTAATGGCCGGCAGGCCTCAGCCACGAAGTGGTTGACCTGTTCTAATTATGTTCAGCCCACTTAGGGGCTGCGCATAGTGGGGCTTTCTATACCGTCCCGTCTGAAACGGGACGATTATTCAAATGTCGCCCTTTCAGGGCTTTGTGGAATTACTGCTTTATTTTTCAACACTTGATTCGCATTAATATCTATATTGCAGATAAAATTATATCTGTGAATTCTACCTGAATAGATAAGCAGGGATCATTGACCAAAGCTCCAACTACAGGCAATATGAACAAATATGCCATTACGCTGTACAATGCAGCCACCGAATACATATTACAGGGATGAAAAACATCTTTATTTTATTGCTCATTTGTCTATCTGTATTCGTATCATATACAGGCTCCGTAGCACAAACATCCTGTCTTGTTACTCATTACAACCGCTCCCATTATGCCGCCGGAAGCCAGAATTGGTCGATAGATATGGATAAGCAAGGCTTTGTATATGTGGCTAATAACGATGGGCTTATGAAATACGACGGTGTACGGTGGAAAGTATACCCTATGCCTTCTCATACAATTGTGCGTTCGGTTTCGGTAAGTCCTGACGAACGGGTTTATACAGGATCGAACGAAGAATTCGGTTACTGGACCATGGATTTATCAAAAAAATTGAAGTATACCTCCCTGGTGCCGCTGTTAAAAGATTTTAACCTGCACAATAAAGAAATCTGGAAAATTGTTCAATTTCATAATAAAGTCTACTTTCAGGGGTTCTCATCTTTGTTTGTTTTTGATCAGCATTCGGTAAAACCAATAAAAGTTTTCGGCTCAATCGTTTTTCTGCTCAAAGCCGGGGATCGTCTTTTTGTTCATTCAGTGCAAGGCGATTTGTATGAAGTTATAAATGACAAACTGGTAAACATCTATCAAAGTAAGATGCTTTACGGAACCGAAGTTAGAACTATACTCCCCTATAAAGACGGATCTTTTCTGATTGGCACCTCGTCAAAAGGCGTTTTTGTACTTGATAAAAACAGGATCACGCCATGGAATGTTCCAGCAAATTCCTTGCTGAAAGAGTTCCAGATTAACAACGGGATAATTTTTGGCGATAAAATAGTGTTCGGCACCATAGTAAAAGGTGTTTTTATTCTCGATTCAGCAGGCAATTTATTGAATCATTTTCACAGCGAAA
>DASVHX010000170.1:0-6129 GCA_036382355.1 Bacteroidales bacterium | reverse complement strand
AATTTTGCTGCCTTTGCCAGTGGTGGTACCCGTCCGTTCGTCTATTTATGGAATGCAGAGCATGCGCTTTTCGATTCCATACAAACCGGCTTATGCGATGGTCCAAACAATATCAAAATTACTGACGCAAAAGGCTGTGTGCTGGATTCCAATTATGTGATAACAGGATTACCTGCAACAGATGTTGTGATAAAGGTGAGCCCTGATAGCATCCTCTATATGCAGAATCCAACCTTGTCGTTCTCTTTCGAGAATAAATCAAATATTACCATAAAGGATTGGCTGTGGACTTTTGGCGATGGCGATACCTCGCGTCTGCTCAATCCTGTGCATACATATGCAGGTGTGGAAACATTTCAGGGAGATAGTTATCCTCTTACTTTGCAGGTGAAGAATGAAAATGGCTGCGATACCCTCATAACAATGAGTATTCCCATAAAAGCGGCAAAGCTTACCATTCCGAATGTTATTACACCTAATAGCGACGGGCAAAATGATAAGTTTAAGATCGTGAATAAGGCTAAAGAAGATAAAAATAATGATGGAGGAGTTGTTGACATAGAATATCTTCGCCTGGAAGTAGTCATTTTCGACAGGTGGGGCAAGTTAAAGTACGAAAGCAGCGATTACCATAGCGACTGGGATGGGGGAGGCCTTCCGGACGGAACCTATTTCTACATTTTGAAAGCTCACGGATTTTTCCGGATCGATAAATTCAAGGGTTCACTCACCATTCTTGGCAGTGGGAAATAACACAGCTATTGTTTTAATCAGGTGCTAAATTCCATTTTCTGGACTTCAAGATGATCGATAGCCAAAAGTTCATTTTCCAACTTAAGCCATTCAGCCCTGTCGCCGGAGAGTTCGAGCAGGATAAGTCCGCCCTGGCTGCAATAATCATCAACAACATCATGCAAACCCAGCCGTGTGCGGATAGAGCACCCGTATTTTGTAAGTATTTGCTGAATGCCGGCTGCATTATTTACACGGTCGTTGATGTGAATTCCTAAAACCCTGATCTCTTTCATCATATATGGTTTTATTTGCTGGATTGAATATGATTAATACGTAAACGATATCTTTTGTACCTGGAGCCCACCGATAGCATCAAGCTCAGTTTCCAATACATCCCATTCTTCTTTGGTACCTGTGAGGTGAAGCACCATTATACCGGTACGGCTGCACTTATCCTCAGATACTTCGTGGAAACCAAGTCGCGAGCGGATTATTCGCGCATGACGGCTCAAAACTGCCTGTGTGCGGCCTGCTTCTTTTATGCGGTCGCTGATCAAAAGACCAAGAATGCATGTTTCAGTCATTTTTCTGCTTTGTTGAATATTAACTTGTAGAAGATGTTTATATAGATTAAAGGATCAGAAATAAAGATCATGTTCGCCTGCCTTAATCAGTTCAATTCTACGCCTAACTTCTGTTGTATTGATCTTTTCTGCGCCCGTCTCCAGTTGCGTAAGGTTCTTTTCAATCACCTCCCAACCTTTCAGTTTGGTACCTTCTGGCGCATAATCCATTAGATATTCCGACAGCGTGAGGAGAGCGTTGGGGGAGCAATAGCGCTTGATAAAACCGGGTACCGAAAATTCCATGAAATGCTCTCCGGTGCGGCCCAGGCGGTAACAAGCCGTGCAAAATGAAGGCAGATAATCATTATCCAGCAATTCGTCGATGATCTCGTTAAGTGAGCGTGAATCGTTGATATGAAACTGCTCGCGGTTCAGGTTTTGCTCTTCGTTCAGGCTTTCTGCATAACTACCCAGTTCGAGCTTTGTGCCGCCATCAATCTGGGATACGCCAAATCTCATCACTGCCCGGCGTACTTCGGGCGTTTCGCGTGCAGTAAGTATCATTCCTGTATATGGTACCGCAAGGCGGAGAATAGCTACAAGTTTAACGAATTCTTCGTCCGAAACGTTGTAACTATGACCTAAATCAAGCGTAGAAGCATTCTGTATCCTTGGGAACGAAATGGTATGCGGGCCAACATTGTAGCAAGCTTCCAGGTGATTGGTATGGCGTACAAGGCCCATAACCTCGAAACGCCAATCGTATAATCCGAATAAAGCACCAATGCCAACATCATCGATCCCGGCTTCCTGTGCCCTGTCCAGGGCTGTGAGGCGGTACTCGTAATTGCGTTTCATTCCACCCAGGTGATATTCTTTATAAGCTTCAGGATGGTAGGTTTCCTGGAAGATCTGGTATGTTCCTATGCCAGAATCTTTAATGGTACGGAACCCATCAATATCAAGCGGTGCAGCATTAATATTAACACGGCGGATCTCACCATTTCCTTTTTTAACGTCGTAAACCACTTTTACCGTGTGCGCGATAAATTCCGGTGAATATTCCGGGTGCTCGCCATAAACAAGGATAAGTCGCTTCTGGCCATTGTCCTCGAGAGCTTCCACTTCGTGTGTAAGTTCTTCATCCGAGAGCGTTTTGCGTAACGCGTCCTTATTGGATGCCCTGAATCCGCAATACTTGCAGTTGTTGGTACAGCGATTACCAACGTACAACGGGGCAAATAGCACAATGCGGTTCCCATAAACCCTTGTTTTAAGATCGCGTGCGCCTTGCTTTATCTCTTCAATAATTTCGGGATCGGTGGCGTTGATAAGCACGGCAGTTTCTTCCAGCGTAAGCCTCTTTTTGTCGAGCGATTTGGCAATTACTTCGCGAACTCTTTCTTTGGATGCTTTTGTAGTATTAATTATTCTCCATATCTCTTCAGGATCAATAAAGGGTTTCATCCGTTGATCTTTAATCGCACATATTTCGGGCGTAAATATCATGATATTACTTTGTTAGTAATATTTATCAAGCAATAAATTCAATGCAAATTTACGACATTTTACAGGTTGCATGTCCCTGAGTAGTCTGGTAGTTACTTTATTTCAGTACAAATTTGGATAGGCTGATAAGTTCAAATATCTTCAGATGCTTATGGTGAGATTATCATAAGCCAGGTGGATATTAGAAGGTAATTTCTTTTCCACTTCCTCGTGCAATCCAAGAAAATGACTGATATGCGTAAAATATGCGCGTTCAGGATTGATACGCTTGATCACTTCAACTGCTTCGGGAAGCGAAAAGTGCGAGATGTGTTTGGAATTTCGCAAAGCATTAAGTACAACCACTTTCGAACCTTTTACCTTTTCAATTTCGGCATCTGAAATATAACTGGCATCTGTAATATAAGTGAAATCGAAAATGCGGAAGCCAAGCACCATCAGTTTATCATGCATAACCCTGATCGGGATAAAAGGAATGTCATGCACATCAAAACTCTTTTCATCAATCACATGTATATTGAGTTGTGGCGCTCCAAAGTACCTGGAATCGGAAAAAATGTAAGGGAATTCTGTACGGATGGAATGCATTACGCCTTCAGTTCCATAGATATCAATCGTTTTATTCAGAATGTAATTAAATGCCCTGATATCATCCAAACCAGCTACGTGGTCGCGGTGTTCGTGAGTGAATACCACTGCATCGATATCTTCAACGTTGTTTTTTAACATCTGAAACCTAAAGTCAGGTCCGCAATCAATTACAACTGTTGTATTTCCTGCTCTGATGAGCGCTGAAGTCCGGAATCGCTTGTCGCGGGCATCGGGCGACTTGCATACAGCGCAATTGCAGGCGATAACCGGAACCCCTATAGAGGTGCCTGTTCCCAGGAATGTAACTTGAAGCGGAATATTTTTGGGATTGGACATATTAGTTTTGGTAACGTTTTATTAATAAATGAGTTGCTCCACTTCTGCCTTATCATTTTCCAGTTGCTGTTTCATTTCTGTATCGGAATTAAATTCAATTTCGTCACGCATACGTTTGGCAAAGTGGATTGTACCATTTTTACCGTTAAGCCCGCCCGGACAGTCAAATGGATGAATTTCAATTACAATTGTATTTACATCGCGAAGCAGTCCATAACGACTGTTCTTAATATTCAATATTCCTTTGTGCCATTGATTTTCAGTTTCGATGAGTACAGCATAAACGCCATCAGGCGGAACCAGTTTGCACTCTTCTTCAATCGTTATAAAGACTGTTGGGAATAGGAGGTTTTCGCATAATTCGCTGCCTTTATTGAATTGACCGGCAATAATGTAATGATGATCGAGATAAGCATTGGCACGCTGAATCTTGCCTTCCTGCAATGCTTTCCGGATGAGTGTGCTGCTAACGGTTTCGTTATGGATATCCTGTTCCGGGATTTCCTCTACCGAAAAGTTGTAGAATTTTCCCAATTCGTAGAGATAGTCAAAATTACCTTCCCGGTTATGGCCAAAATGATGGTTGAAGCCGATAACGATCTTGCTGGCATGCAATTTCCCCACAAGAATAGAGCGGATAAAATCGATAGACGACATCTGCGAAAAAGCCATAGTAAATGGAATGATAACGAGGTTGTTGACACCTGTCTTGCGCAGTAACGCTATTTTTTCCTGTTGGGAATTTATCAGCAATAAATCCTTACCTGCTGTATCGGGAAAAAGCACCTTGCGCGGATGCGGGTGAAATGTTATTAACACCGATTCCCCCCCAATCTCCCGGGCAAGTTTATTGATTCGCTGAAGAATCATTTTATGCCCGATGTGAACCCCATCGAACGATCCGGTTGTCACCACCGGGTTGGGGATAGCGCCAATTTTATTCAGGTCGTGGTAAATGTTCATTCAGCAGACGGGCAATTATGTTTGGCTTATTTCTGTTTTACGAAATAGGCAACTTTTTCGAGTGATGTAATCATATCGTATTCCTGCAGATAAACTTGCGCCGGTACGTTGATTGGTTGTGGTGTAAAGTTGAGAATCCCTTTGATTCCCGCCATTACCAGTGCTTCAGCTGTTCGTTTCGCCTCTGATGCAGGCACAGTAAGTATAACGATAGAAATATCTTCACGCTTAACAATTTCGGCCAGCTTATCGAAATGGTAGCATTTAACACCGGCATAAACCCGGTCTATTTTTTCAGGATTGGTATCAAAAGCAGCCACGATAGATAATTTGGTGCGCTTACCGTTGAAATACCCGATAATTGACCTGCCGAGGTTTCCAATGCCAACTACGGCCACGTTCTGCCCTTCTTTTGTGTCGATGATCTTTCCGATAATTTCAATCAGTTCTTTCACATCATACCCTTGCCTTAGGGTTCCGGAATATCCGATGAGCATGATATCGCGACGCACCTGCACAGGTGTAATATGGATAAGTGCGGCAATTTCGTGTGAGAATATATGGTGTTTGCCTCCTGCCAGGCTCAGCAATAATGTTCTGCGATATTGGCTCAGGCGTTCAACAGTTTTATCAGGTAGTTTCATCATTTACAATTAATATAAGTTAGTTGGAATTTACTCTTCAGGAAAAGGAAGAATAATAGCGAAAGTAGTTCCTTTGTCGGGGATGCTTTGCACTTCGATGCTTCCTTTATACATTTCAACAATTTTCTTTACGATGGATAATCCAAGGCCACTTCCTGTGATATGGCGGGTTTTGATATTTTTTATCCTTACAAAATCATCAAATATTTTATCTTTTTCTTCGCCTGACATTCCAATACCAGTATCGCTGACGGAGATTTTAACAGCTGCCGGTAGTTTTTCGATGAAAAGATCCACGCGGCCGCCAGTCTTATTGTATTTTACGGCATTGGAAATAAGGTTGTTAAAGATTATTTCAATTTCACCGGGATCAGCTTTCATCATCACTTCTTCGCGCACGTTGAGGTATATATCCACATCCTTCTGAATAGCATAAGGGCGAAGCGTATCCACAGATATTTGAGCAATTTTGCGCAAATCGACTGCTTCAATTCGCTGTGTTGGTTTTCCCGATTCAATCTTCGTAAAATCAAGCAAATCCAGGATGAGGGTCCTCATGCCTTTTATCCTTTCGAGTGAGCGATCGAGCATATCGTCGTATGCTTCTACCTTCTCGCCTAATTGTTTCTCGCGGATGATTTTTACATAGCCTTCAATTGCATTCAGCGGAGCTTTTAATTCGTGCGAGAGTACAGAGAGAAACTGAAAACGGATGGCTTTGCCTGCCGTGTTCAGTTTTTGTGTCATACGCTTGAGGAAAAGCTGCTTGGTAATATTTTCGATAG
>DASVHX010000169.1:0-10046 GCA_036382355.1 Bacteroidales bacterium | reverse complement strand
CGTACCCATTGGTTCAAAAGCGGGAGATTTCTTTTATGACGGAAAGGAAGGGTTTAATGCATCAAAAATAATTAATGCCTCCTGCTGGTTTAAAGTAAAGCACCAAGAGGACCAACAACGCTTATTCAATGAATACTGCTTTTCGATGAAATCCATCAACCAGGTCACCAGTGTGATATGGGAGGTAATATTGTAATAATCCCCGGCTGGGCGTAATCTTCTGCTGCGCTAAACATATTCCCGGCCTACGCTTTTTGAGATAGTGGTCTCCTGTCTGCTCTGTTCAAACACTTTGCACCTGACTATTGTTCTAACTTATTAAATTATAACAAGTGAATAAAATAGCAAAGAGGCTTCCTATCTTTGAGATACTATAGCAACGTATAATTCTTATCCAGGTAAAGTAAAGATGAAGTATCTAAAAAGTCTATATGTTCAGGTAATTATTGCTATCATAACCGGCATCGTTATAGGAATATTTTATCCTTCATTTGCGGTACAGTTAAAACCGCTGGGCGATGGTTTTATTAAACTGGTAAAGATGATGATCGCTCCTATCATCTTCTGCACAATTGTGAATGGAATTGCCGGCATGGAAAATACCAAAAAGGTTGGCCGGGTGGGTATTAAAGCAATAATTTATTTTGAAATAGTTACAACTTTCGCATTACTCATAGGATTATCCGTTATAAACATATTAAAACCCGGAGTTGGGATGAATATTGATCCCGCATCTTTGGATATGAAGTCCGTCGAAAGCTACATTACGCAACACAAGAGTGTTGGTGTCCAGGATTTTATTTTAAATATCATTCCTGATAACATTGTAAATGCTTTATCTGCCGGAAATATTTTACAGATTTTGTTTTTTTCCATCCTGTTGGGTTTTGCTTTGTCAAAAATTGGCGCTAAAGCCAAACCATTATTAGTTGGAATCAAGTCATTAGAAGAGGCTCTTTTTGCTATTATTAAAATGATTATGAAACTGGCTCCGTTAGGGGCGATGGGAGCAATGAGCTTTACTGTCGGGAAGTATGGGATGGGCTCATTGGTATCGCTTGGTCAATTAATGGGGTCATTTTACCTAACCTGTTTACTGTTCATCATTTTTATATTGGGTGGGATATTAAAATATACCGGGTTTAACCTTTTTCGATTGCTTAAATACATCAGAGAAGAGTTATTGATAGTAATAGGCACATCTTCATCAGAAGCAGCTTTGCCAAGCTTAATGGATAAGCTCAGAAAACTGGGTTGCTCTGAACCTGTTGTTGGATTAGTGATTCCAACAGGTTATTCATTTAACCTCGATGGCACTTCAATATACCTTACAATGGCTGCTGTCTTTCTTGCCCAGGCTACTAATACACCATTACAATTAACTCAACAAATATCTTTATTATTAATCTTAATGCTTGCTTCGAAAGGAGCTGCCGGAGTAACAGGAAGCGGTTTTATTACACTCGCGGCAGTATTGCCAATTGTCGGGAATATACCTGTAGCAGCAATTGCACTTATTCTGGGTATCGACCGCTTTATGAGTGAGGCAAGGGCCATTACGAATATCATTGGCAATTCAATAGCAACTATTGTAATAGCTAAATCGGAAAATGAAATTGATATGGCTAAAGCAAAAGAAGTAATTGGTTAATAGTAAGAAAGCCCGCAGTTCGGTCCAGGTTCCTGCCTTGGCTATTCTATTCTTCAGGCTCCCGCCTATTGGCAGGTCAAGTTCTGCCTGCATCATTGGCAGTTTGCAATCCCAGCACCTACCCATAAGCGGGATTTTAATGCCCGCCCTGCAGAAATATGTATATTTGAATCGCAGAACCACTTGCCAACTTCGGAAATAATCTCCAATGCAATGGGTAACTACGAAACATTGTGAATCACAAACAATGCAGCCTTTAACAAACGCTTGAACGAAAAGCCATAATTATGAAACGTTTGAATCTCGTTTTGATTTTCCTGCTTTTTATTACAGCAGGCAATGCCCAAAAGATAATGGGTTTTACGGATGCTAATGCCATCAAACAAATAGCCTGGGAAAAACAATTCGATACGCAATTGAATGCTAAAAACCAGGATACCTGGATGCAGTTTCTTACCTCTCATCCACATCATGTAGGCAGCCCGCAGGATAAAGCGAATGCTGAATACATGTCAAAATTGTTTCAGTCATGGGGTTATCAAACGGAAATAGAATCTTATTATGTTTTATTTCCCACACCTGAACTGAGATTGCTTGAACTATTGGGGAGCAAGCCTTATAAGGCAAAGCTGGAAGAATCAACGTTAAAAGAAGATAGAACGAGTGGACAAAAAGCTGAACAACTACCTTCCTATAATGCCTATTCTGCCGATGGTGATGTTACGGCTGAATTGGTCTTTGTTAACCGGGGAATTCCTGATGATTATGAAGAACTGGCAAGAATGGGAATAGATGTAAAGGGCAAAATTGTGATCGCAAAATATGGCGGATCGTGGAGAGGTATTAAACCAAAAGTAGCGGCCGAACATGGAGCTGTTGGTTGCATTATCTATTCCGACCCGGAAGATGACGGCTATGCACAGGGTGATGTGTATCCTGAAGGTGCTTTTCGTCCGAAGGATGGCGTGCAACGCGGCTCGGTGTTGGATATGCCTGTTTCTCCCGGTGATCCCCTGACTCCGGGCGTAGGAGCAACAAAAGATGCAAAACGATTGGACAGGAGCCAGGCTATCACTATCATGAAAATTCCTGTATTACCTATCTCCTACGAAGATGCATTGCCTTTAATGCAATCATTGGGCGGACAGGTAGCCCCTGCATCATGGAGAGGTGGATTGCCAATTACTTATCATGTAGGACCGGGCAAAGACAAAGTGCATCTGAAATTACAATTTAACTGGGATATAAAACCTTTGTATGATGTGATCGCAAAATTGCCTGGCAGTGAATTCCCGGATGAATGGATTATCCGGGGCAATCATCACGATGGATGGGTAAACGGCGCTGCAGATCCGATAAGTGGTATGGTGGCAGAACTGGATGAAGCAAGAGCCATTGGTGAATTGGTAAAAAAAGGATTTATGTTAAAACGTACGCTGGTTTATTGCGCATGGGATGGCGAAGAGCCAGGCTTGCTAGGTTCAACGGAGTGGGCAGAAGATCACAAGGAAGAGCTAAGTAAAAAAGCTGTCTTTTATTTGAATACGGATGGCAATTCCCGTGGTTTTATCGGTGCAGCGGGTTCACATACATTGGAACCTTTTATTAATGAAATAGCCAACGATGTTATTGATCCGCAAACCGGGGTGAGCATAAAGGAAAGAAAATATGCTTCTGCTTTCGTAAATGCTGATAAAACAGCAAGAGATAAATTGACCGGGAATAAAAATATTAAACTTGGTGCTCTTGGTGCAGGATCCGATTGGTCGGGTTTTCTGCAATTTTTGGGTATCGCATCCATGAATCTTGGTTTTGGCGGCGAAGGACAAGGTGGAGAATATCATTCCATTTACGACTCCTATGATCATTTTATAAAATTCACTGATCCCGGTTTTCAATACGGTGTTACTTTGTCCAGGACCGCTGGCCGGGCTATGATGAGAATGGCCAATGCTGATGTGTTACCATTCGATGTCAATAGTTTTTATAAAACGCTGGCTGATTATGTTACTGAACTGAAAACATTGCTTGATAATACAAGAACCGAAACGGAGCAGGAAAATAGTATGATCCGGGATAAATTATTTGACCTTGCAAAAGATCCGACAAAAACGTACCAATCACCCAAAGTTAAAGAAGCAGTGCCTTATCTTAATTTCAGCAGCCTTGAGAATGAAATGGTTCAGTTGAAGAACAGTTCGGAAGAATTGCAGAAGCGATATGATAGCGCTACCCGGTTACCAGTTCAAAAGCAAAAGGAATTGAACGAAATTTTATTTAAAGTTGAAAGAAGCCTGATCAATGACAAGGGATTGCCGGGAAGGCCATGGTATAAGCACCAGATATATGCTCCGGGATATTATACCGGTTATGGGGTAAAAACATTGCCTGGCATTCGTGAAGCCATTGAACAAAGAAACTGGAAAGCAGCCCAGGAAAATATTGAGATCGTTTCAAAAACAATTGAAATTTATTCGCAACAGGTGCAGTATGCGATAAATATTATTAAAAAAGCTTTTTAGAAATTTTGTCGGGATCATAGTTTATGGTTTTCATGCTCTCGCCAGTTTGCAAAAGAATTAAGAGGTATTGAAGTAAAAATATTATTTTGTTTAGGGTTATGCATTAAATTAAGGGTATCTCTAAAAACTAGATTGTTAATAAATACTTAGTTATCAATATATTAAGTATCATATAATTGCGTACATTTGAAACAAAAACGACAAAATGCGCAATAAAAAATCTCGTGGTCTTTTTGATGATCAATTTCATCTTGAGAAGATAAGTAAACTGAAAGATCCTTTGGAAAAACTGAATCATACATAAACTGGGAAGATTTCCGCAGCATCTTAGACCAGGTTTTCCGTGAGACTGAGCCATCGCTTGGCGGACGTCCTCCATTTGATCGTGTGATGATGTTCAAAGTGCTTGTTCTTCAAAAGATGTATAATTTATCAGATGATAAAACCGAATATTAAATACTTGATCGCTTTAGTTTTTCCCGTTTTTTAGGTATAGACCTCTGTGATACAGTTCCAGATGCTAAGACAATATGGAATTTCCGTGAACAACTAAAGATCCATGCGATTTTTGATCAGTTATTTGAATTTCTGCGTGGAAAAATTTCGAAAGCTAATTTGATCCTTAATGATGGTTCCATTGTCAATGCTCGTATTATTGAAGTTCCTAAACAGCGCAACTCTCATGACGAAAATGGTCAGCTTAAAAATGGCGAAATACCCGATAAATGGAAAGAGAATCCGAATAAACTCAGCCAAAAAGATACAGAACCCAGTTGGCTGAAAAAGAATGGGAAAAACTATTTTGGGTATAAGAACCACATTAAAATTGATCAAGGCAGTAAAATTATTACGGAATACCAAGTCACTACAGTGAGTGTACATGACAGCGATGCTCTTGATGATCTTCTTAATGAAAGCGATGCTGGAAAACCATTATATGGTGACAGTGCATACTCTGGAAAACGTTGTGCTGGAATAATCAGAAAGCACAAAATGAAAAACCTCACACATAAAAAGGGCTATCGGAATAAACCACTATCGGAGTACCAGAAAAAGAAAAACCATCTTAAATCAAAAACCCTTGCACGTGCTGAGCATATTTTTGGATTTGCATGCCAGAACCTAAACGGATTATCTTTCTTCAGGTATATCGGGATAGACCGTAATGCATCTTCGATTGGATTGCAGAACATCGTTTATAACCTATTCCGAGCAGTTTACCTAATAGAAGCCAGAGGACTGTCCATCAAATTATAAATCACCTTAATAGAGTTTTTTATTGCAATTTTGTCAAAGAACGTCAACTAAAATGATCACTAAATATCAAATAGTAAGTGTTGGTTTGCTCGTAATTTTTAGCAAATTATATTGGCTAAAATAATTTTTTTCAAAAAACAATTATTAGAGGTACCCTTAATTATTAGAAAATAATGAAGCAGCATGATGAATCATATCCACAGATTCATCAGGCTGATTCTAACATCACTATTTTCCCTAAAAACTATCACATTAGAAAAGTATAAATGTAACTCTGCTTCTTTTGGAAAATGTTATATAATTTTCATAATTATTTATATAATTTACAGATTTTGGGAGTGGAGAGATTAAAGATTAAGTTTTCTCATGGATTAATTCCATTTCGGTTTTATTATCAGGATTGACATATATGGGTAATAACCCGGCTTCATTTTATCTTGTTTGTCAGTTGCAGGATGAACTTAAGGCACCTGCCGTATGTTTATATACGAATATTATCTTTATCCATTAAAAATACATTTCGATGAGTGACGAGGAGTTGAAAAAAAAGATCACCTTACCTGGATTGCGTAAACTATTCAAACTATACCGTTACATTAAACCATACAAATACGAATACGGGCTGGGCATATTATTCCTGCTTGGATCGAGTGGTGCCAGCCTAATCTTCCCGAAACTGCTTGGCGAACTTGTAGATTATGGTAATCATGGGAAACTGGAATTGGAAATAAACCGTATTGCGCTTATTCTTATCGCAGTGCTTATCGGGCAATCTGTATTTTCCTATTTCAGGATATTCCTGTTCGTACGCGTGGCCGAGAAAACCCTGGCCGATCTGCGACAGGATACGTATAACCATCTTATACGTCTGCCCATGAAGTTCTTTCAATACAGGCGTGTTGGGGAGCTCAACAGCCGCATTTCATCCGATATTACACTTTTGCAGGATGCACTCACCAGCACCCTTGCCGAATTTCTGAGACAAATTATTATCATCGTTGGCGGAATAAGCCTGATGATGGTAACGTCCTTAAAGCTTACCCTTTTCATGCTTTTAATAGTGCCGGTAATCATGATACTGGTTGTGTTTTTTGGGCGATATATCCGCAAGCTAAGCAAGCAGGCACAGGCGCAGGTGGCCGATTCTAATACCATTGTGGAGGAAACATTGCAGGGGATACAAAGTGTAAAATCTTTTACAAACGAATTTTTCGAGATGGCGCGCTATCGCAAAAAAACACAGGAGATAGCACAAACCGGCATAAAGAATGGGAAACTCCGTGGAGCGTTTTCTTCATTTACGATCCTGGGCCTTTTCGGGGCAATGGTAGCTGTTATATGGAAAGGCAGCACTTTGTTGGCTACCGGCGAACTGGCCACCGGCGAGTTGTTCTCCTTCGTGATTTATTCGATGTTTATCGGCGGCACCATTGGCGGAATGGCCGATGTATTTGCCCGGGTCCAGAAATTTATCGGGGCAACCGAGGATCTGCTCGAGATATTTAATGAAACGGTAGAACCGGTGGAAGAACTTCCGCTGCTCACACCGTATCCGGTCCTGCATGGTGGCATACGTTTCGATCACTTGTCCTTCAGCTATCCAACGCGGACCGATATGCAGGTGCTCAGCGACATCAATGTGAATATACTGCCCGATACATTGGTTGCCCTTGTAGGCCCGAGCGGCGCGGGTAAATCCACCATGGTATCATTGCTGCTCAGGCTTTATGAACCAATCCTGGGGAAAATCTTATTTGACGAACGGGAAAGTGAATCTATTCCGCTTTCGGTTTTGCGTAGCCAGATGGCTATCGTGCCGCAGGATATCTTCCTTTTTGGCGGTACTATCCGCGAAAATATTTCCTATGGCAAGCCTGGCGCCACTGAAGAGATGATTGAAGAGGCCGCCCAACAAGCCAATGCATGGGAGTTTATCACCAAGTTCCCCGACGGGCTCGACACCCTGGTTGGTGAACGCGGCACACAACTTTCCGGCGGACAGCGTCAGCGCGTAGCCATTGCCCGTGCTGTGCTCAAAGACCCCAGGATACTCATCCTTGATGAGGCAACCTCCTCACTCGACTCAGAAAGTGAACGGCTGGTGCAGGATGCGCTGGAGAAACTCATGAAAGGCCGAACCTCTATCGTAATAGCGCATCGCCTCTCCACAATACGCCAGGCCGATCTTATCCTGGTGATCGATAATGGCCGCATTGTGGAAAAAGGTACGCACCTTGAATTGCTAAAAGCTACCGATGGATTGTACCGGAACCTGAGCGAGCTGCAGTTTGCCAGGTAAGCTTTGCCTTTCCGGATAAAGCATTTGCTCTTTTTTAATTTTTTTAAACTTCAGGCTTGCGGCTCGCAAGTATTACGTAAATTACAGGACACACGCCAAAAGCAGGTTATATTCCGTTTAAAAACAGAACACCTGTCATTATTTTCACGCTACAGGTATACCTCGCCTGCCGACCCGAATGAATTAAACTTTATAATTGCCGGATTCCGTTTCAACGGCTCTTCTTTCTTTCGCCAGATGATGCAAGGTCGATTTCACTTTGCTTATCAGTTCATCCGCGACCTTATCAACATCTTCGGAATTTCCTGAAACACTGCTTAGAAATTCAATAAATGTCTCTATTAACGGATCACTGGCATCAACACGGTCGCGCGAAAATAATTTCCGTGTTTCGGAACCTTTAGCCGGGGCCAGAATAATACCCAAAGAGGCACCTGCGGCAAAGCCTGCTATTAATCCCAATAAAACTTTTCCTGTATTCATAATTATATATCTTTAAATATGTTAATGATTAACCGGTTATTTCCAGTCAGCAATAATTCCCAGTATCAGGCGCAGGAGAATTGCAACAATTACAATAAAAAGCAAAATTACCCCTGCTCTTTAGGTACTTATATCAACTTTAGATACGCCAAGGTTCAATTTTTAGGCTCTTATCAAACTTAAAAATGCAAAGTTAATATGGTTTTGAGTCAATTGTGTTACATCATTAAAGAAAAAACTTACATCATTCCCACATTCTATCTGGTTGCATATAGCTCCCGACAGAGATTGCTCAATTGAAATACCGGTAGAAGTTTTATGTTGCAGCGCAAACCTTCACTCAACTTAAACTGCAGGAAGGACAACTTTTACAAGTGAAGTAAAAGCGCAAATGTTAAAGTTTAGTTTATGAACTTAATATCAACAACCGGGTTTTATGATTGTAATTTCAGTTTCTTTGCATACATCATGCCGCTTTATATAACATCATTAAATTCCGGAAGCAATGGGAATTGCTATTATGTGGGCAATCACCGTGAAGCTGTGCTCATAGACGCCGGTATCTCCTGTCGCGAAACGGAGAAACGGATTGCACGTTCAGGATTGTGCTTCAATAAAATAAGGGCAGTTTTTATTACGCACGAACATACCGATCATACGCGAGGCGTGGAAGTAATTGCCCGGAAATACCAGATACCTGTTTATATTACTGCTGCTACACATAAAAACAGTAGCCTGCAGATGGATCATAATCTTATCATGTCATTCAAAGCTAATGTCCCTGTGCAAATCGGCGATCTTTCTGTTAAGGCATTTCCCAAATTGCACGATGCGAAGGAGCCTCATAGTTTTACCGTAACTGATGGGGGAATAACCGTCGGCATACTCACCGATATTGGTTCCGCCTGCAATCATGTGATTCAAAATTTCAGCCAATGCCACGCAGCTTTTCTGGAAGCAAATTATGATGAAGTTATGTTGGAAGAAGGCAGGTATCCACTATTTTTGAAAAACCGTATCAGGGGCGACGAAGGACATCTGTCGAACCACCAGGCACTGGAACTGTTCACCGCACATAAGGCTTCATTTATGAGTCATTTATTGCTGTCGCATCTTTCGGAGCATAACAATAGTCCTCAACTGGTTAAGGATTTATTTATGAAACATGCAGGCGATACTAACATTGCGATAGCTTCACGGCACCAAGAATCTGCAGTGTATTGCATTTCCGGTGACAATGCCGCAGATCAGCCAGGCAAAACCAAGGTTCAGGCAGCGCTTCCAATACAAATGTCTTTGTTTTAAGCCAGGATGGGAAGCATTAATAGGCCTGGGTTTTAGACTATATGGTGCATTAAATATACTAATCCATCTGATCTAAAATCAAAAACTAAGCAAAGCGTTCTCATGAGCGAAGAGAATAATCGTTGATCATTATTGTTAAATTAGTTAGAAAGTTGAACTGGCCATAGCCAGGGGAACATTTCTCTGTAAAATTTACTATCTTAGTCCAACATTGCAACCGATGGCTAAATGTTGCGTCAAAACCACATGATCAACCCGCGCACTATATTGAAGAAAGCGAACCTGGAACTTTTTATCTGGATTGCGGCGCTTTTGCTGCTGGCATTCCTGAATCCGGACAGCAACCAGGTTTCTTTATGTCCGCTGAAATTTTTAGGATTCCATTATTGCCCAGGATGTGGTTTAGGTCGTAGCATTGCCCTGCTAGTCAGAGGGAGGTTCGTCGAATCGTTTGCCATGCATCCTTTAGGCTTTTTTGCTGTGGTAATGATAGGATACCGGATTGTTCAACTGGCACGGAAAGCCTTGT
>DASVHX010000168.1:0-2048 GCA_036382355.1 Bacteroidales bacterium | reverse complement strand
CATTGCAGGTTGAAGTACCTGAGCGTGTAAAATACATCCGTACCATTTTTGACGAGTTACAGCGTTTGGCTTCACACCAATTGTGGTGGTGCGCTTCGGGGATGGACCTTGGTGCCCTTACGGCCTTCTTTTATGGCCTCCGCGATCGTGAGGATATCCTCGATATTTTTGAAGAAACCTGCGGTGCCCGCCTTACCTTGAGTTATAGTGTGCCGGGTGGTGTTATGTTTGATATTCATCCAAACTTTCAAACCAAGGTTAAAGCATTTATTGCCAAATTCAGAAAAATATTACCCGAATACGACCAGCTGCTTACCGGAAACATAATCTTCCAGAACCGCACAAAAGGTGTTGGCGTTTTATCAAAAGAAGATGCTATTGCCTTTGGCGTAACCGGCCCAACCGGCAGGGCTTCAGGATTTAGTTGCGATGTGCGTAAACATAACCCATACAGCGCTTATCCTTACGTTAAATTCGATGAAAAACTGGGAACCGACGGCGACTGTTTTATGCGTTGGAAACTGAGGATGGATGAAATGTGGGAATCATTGAATATTATTGAACAACTCATTGATAATATTCCCGAAGGCGATTATGCAGTCAAGATGAAAGGCGTTATAAAACTCCCTGAAGGTGAATTTTATCAACGTGTTGAAACAGCGCGTGGCGAATTTGGTGTATATATTGTAAGTGATGGCAAGAAAAATCCGTATCGTGTTAAATTCCGCTCACCTGGATTTTCGAACCTTTTCACTATTAATCACATAGCTAAAGGATGGAAAATTGCTGACCTTGTTGCCATCATGGCCACCTTCGATCTTGTAATTCCTGATATCGACA
Source organism: Bacteroidales bacterium (assembly GCA_036382355.1). Taxonomy (GTDB): domain Bacteria; phylum Bacteroidota; class Bacteroidia; order Bacteroidales; family DASVHX01; genus DASVHX01. The sequence goes on along the minus strand of DASVHX010000168.1, from coordinate 1,208 downwards.
GATAACAGCCTCAAGGTTAACAAAATAAAAATTGTAACATAACAGATAAACCCATTTGATAATGGCATTCGAAAAATACGATTTTACGCATCTCACTCAATCCATTCACCAGGCATTGATTGAAAACGTTTCCCCTTTGCTCACTACAATCATTGAATGGACAATTATTGGAGTTTTGTACCTGTTGTTCATTGCTTTATTCGGACTCTTACTGGTATATGCCGAACGAAAAGTTTGCGCAGCTTTTCAGCAACGGTTAGGACCTATGCGTGTTGGACCCTGGGGATTATTACAAACCATTGCCGACTTCATAAAGTTACTCATGAAAGAGTTGATCACACCTATAAGGGTAGATAAATTTCTTTACAATCTGGCTCCTTTTATTGTAATCATTGTACCTTTTCTTACGATATCGGTAATTCCGTTTGCACCGGGATTGCAGGCACTTGATTTCGACATAGGTATATTTTTCGTTACCGCTGTTTCTTCAGTAGGTGTTATCGGCGTATTGCTTGCCGGATGGGCGAGTAATAATAAGTATTCGCTCATTGGCGGAATGCGTAGCGGTGCGCAGATTGTAAGTTACGAGCTTTCGGTTGGAATGTCACTTATTACCATTGTTATTCTGGCCGGTACCATGCAAGTTTCCGAAATTGTGGAATTGCAGCGTGGGGGATGGTTTCTTTTTAAAGGTCATATCCCTGCAATCATTGCCTTCTTTATTTTTGTAGTAGCTGGAACTGCCGAAACCAACCGCGGACCTTTTGACCTTGCCGAGGCTGAATCAGAATTAACAGCAGGATTCCATACTGAATATTCAGGTATTAAATTCGCATTTTTCTTTCTGGCCGAATACATTAATTTATTTATCGTTTCTGCAATAGCTACCATCGTATTCCTCGGAGGATGGATGCCATTGCATTTCGGAAATTTTGAAAGCTTTAACAGCATAATGGACTTTATACCCGGAATTATTTGGTTCTTTATGAAAGTGTTTGGTGTCATTTTCCTGATTATGTGGTTTAAATGGACATTTCCCCGCCTTCGTATCGACCAGATACTCACACTCGAATGGAAATACCTGCTACCGATAAACCTGTTCAACATTCTTTTAATGGCTACCATGGTTTTATTAGGCTGGCATTGGTAGATTACTGAAACTGATAATATTAACAATAAGAAATGAAATCATTCCTCAATTATATAGA
>DASVHX010000167.1:0-7434 GCA_036382355.1 Bacteroidales bacterium | reverse complement strand
TCGCAAGAGGAATTCCTGTTCGTCCATGTCCTGTTGCAATTCCCCGATCATTCCTGATCCGGTGCCTTCAAAATTATTTTCGAGCTTGTAAATATCGTAAGCTACTTCTTCATATGGATGTACTGCCAGAAGTGCATGAATTACTGCATTTTGGGCATAGGCCGGGAAAATCGTTTCGATGCGGACCTCATTTTCAATATGAAGTTCATTTTTTTCTCCCACAAATGGATTCGCATTTTCGAGAGCACGGAACGAACCAGTGCCTGTAATATTGAAACTACAATTATCGTAATTGCCGATATGCCCTGCCCCAGCCTGGAATATGGCATCGCGGACAGCAGTTGCATGACCGGCCGGGCAGAATGTAACGAGTTTGCGCAGCAGGCCTTGTGTGGGCTTTAATACCTTGCAGTTGATGAGCCCGATTTTTTGACTAAGCATGGCATTTACACCGGAAGCTGCATTGTCGAGGTTGGTATGGGCTGCATAAATGGCAATTCCATTGCGAATGGCCACTTCGATCATGCGCTCTGTAGCATTACGACCGGTAATCTGCCGGATGCCTTTAAAAATAAGCGGATGATGAGCGATAATCACATCGCATCCTCTGCTGATTGCTTCCTGAATTACAGGTTCAGTAATATCGACGCTGAGGAGTGCCCCATGTACCTCGTTTTCGGGGCGCCCAATAATTAGGCCCGAATTGTCATAATCTTCCTGAAGGGAAAGGGGGGCGAATGCTTCAATGCAGGTAGTCAGGTCTTTTAAATACATGTTGGAATGCTGATTTTTATAAATATATGCAAATATACGATTGCGATCGCTTGTGTATCAAGGTAAACTTAGTATTTTTATTCCGTGGAATTTTTAAGTATTATATTGCTGCCTTTTGCACTGGTATATTGGGTTATAACAACCCTACGAAACTTTATGTTCGATCTTCATATTTTGCCTTCGGCAGAATTTAAGACACCATTGATCGTAGTTGGCAATCTTAGTGCAGGGGGCACCGGCAAAACTCCTCATGTTGAATACCTGATCCGGCTACTTAATCCCAAATTTTCCGTGGCTACTTTAAGCCGCGGCTATGGAAGGCTTACAAAGGGTTATAGGTTGGCCGTAGATAATGATGGAACAGAAGAAATAGGGGACGAGCCAATGCAATACATCCGGAAGTTTCCGGATATTAAAGTTGCGGTAGACGAATCGCGGCGAAATGGCATTCATCATTTACTGAAGCTGCAGCCAACTCCCGGCGTAATCCTACTCGATGACGCTTTTCAGCATAGATGGGTTAAGCCGGGATTTTCGTTATTGCTCACCGATTATCAGCATTTGTATTCTGATGATTATCTACTGCCGGCAGGTAGATTACGCGAACCGAGAAGAGGTGCAAGACGCGCAAACATGATTATTGTTACCAAAACACCCAAGGTTTTGTCGCCTTATGTCCGTCGCGATATTCTCGACAGGCTAAAACCCAGGGCTTATCAGCAGGTATTGTTTTCGTACATCATCTATGGCGAATGGGTATATTTCGGAAGCGGGAACTGCCGGCCTCCACTAAAGCAGCGAGTGAATACCATTCTCATGATTACGGGTATTGCTAATCCATCCCCGCTGGAGGAATACCTGCGACAGAGCTGCGAAGAACTGGTTACCATGACTTTTCCGGATCATCATCGCTATGATGAGAAGGATATGGAAAATATTTCAATTACTTTTGAAAACATTATTTCGCGAAACAAATTGATCATAACGACAGAAAAAGATGCCATGCGTCTGCTTAGCCCTCGCTACGAAGCCTGGATAAATAAGATGCCCTGGTATTTTGTCCCCATGGAAGTAGAATTTCACGGAGCAGACAAAGAACTATTTACTAACATTATACTTACTTATGCTACAGAAAATTCAGGAAACAGCAGCCTTCATCAAGGCAAGAATTAAAGTCACTCCCGAAATCGGGATTATTCTGGGAACAGGTTTGGGTGGCTTAATCAATGAAATTGAAGATCAGTTTGCGATACCTTATAAGGATATACCAAATTTCCCTGTTTCGACTGTGGAAGGGCACGCAGGGAAGTTGATTTTTGGCCGGTTAGGTGGTTGTAACATTGTGGCAATGCAGGGTCGTTTCCATTATTATGAAGGGTACACCATGCGCGAAGTTACGTTTCCTATCCGCATAATGAAATTGCTTGGAATCCGATTACTTGTGTTGTCCAATGCAAGTGGTGGGTTAAATCCAACTTTTGAGGTTGGCGATCTGATGATTATTACGGATCATATCAACCTGATGCCCTCGAATCCGCTGATTGGCGAAAACTTTGATGAACTGGGACCACGTTTCCCTGATATGAGCGAAGCATATGATAAGGAGATCATCCGTAAAGCGCTGGAAATTGGAAGCGAAAATCATCTTGAGGTGCGCACAGGCGTTTATGCTGGTGTATCAGGTCCAACTTTCGAAACTCCTGCAGAGTATAACTACATCCGTATAATTGGTGCTGATGCCGTTGGTATGTCCACTGTGCCTGAGGTGATAGCGGCCAGGCATATGGGACTTACCTGTTTTGCCGTTTCTGTAATCTCCGATCTGGGGGTGCACGGTAAGATTGTCGAAATTACGCATAAGGAAGTGATCGATACTGCGAGCTTAGCCGAACCACGTATGACGCTGCTTATCCGGGAGTTGTTAAAGATCGTTTAATGAATCGCTTCTGAGATCAGTTCCTGGATTTCAAGAAACTTAATGGCTTCATTTCCCTGGATTATCAATATCGATTACTTTGAGGCGCCAATGGGTGCCTAAGGCAAATTTCCGATAGCGAATAAATGAAGTTGCCACGCCGGCACCCGTTATCAGGGCAGAAACTATCAATGTCCCATGGTCAATAATAGGAGATTTCTTGTTAATGGCATTGTTAAATCCGGTGAGGAGAAAATATCCTAATCCGGCGGCAGTCGTTGTTCTTGAAAATATATGCAGCATGGTAAGAGGGCGGTATACAATTGAAACCCTGCTCAGGATGACTGGCTCAAGCATGTTAATCACGATCACGGTATCGGTTATACGACTGATATCCCCATGTATCATGCTCATGCTTTTGCTATCGTAAAGTCTTATTCTGTCGCCTGTTTTAAAAAAGAAATGTTTTATTGTTCCCGGGCGTTCGAGAATGAGTAGTTTTTGGCAATGCACAGAGCCAATTATGAAAACGAGGATTGTTAATAATGCTGCTATTTTTTTCATCAGCAATAGTTAGTATAGGATTTATATACAAAGTTAAGGGATAATTAATGCAAATAACAGTTTGTAAACGGGGAAAAGGAAATTCCGATCTTTGCACGAATTTTAAGTACTTCAAATGTTACGACTGAAAGCATCGGCTAAATGGAAAGCCGGAATGATCGCAGTATTGATTGTATTTGCTGCATGTCAGCGATTCAGCACATCTTCTGCTCCTCATACTATGATAGCCGGTGAGCTAAAAGGTGCGGGTAGTGCTATGATCAGGCTGAGCGAACTTGATGTGAAAGCTGTAAAAACAATCGATTCGGTGCGTATTGGGAAGGACGGAAAATTTAGCTTTGAATTAAATCCGGAAGGAAGCTCGTTCTACATATTAACGTTGGCGCCTGCTCAGAAACTGATTCTCATCGTCGATTCCGGCGATAATATTCGCATTGAAGGCGATGCCAACAAAATAGTAAGCACTGCCAGAATTGAAGGCTCACCGGCTTCTGCTTTGTTGCTCGGTTTTGACCGGTTCACTTCACGAAATGAGGCCAAATCGGATTCACTTGCAAAGATATTTATGAACAGCCGTTCCGATCCTGGATTCGCAGGCATAAGGCAACACCTCGATTCGGCTTACGCGGAAATTATTAGCCGGCAAAGGCTGTATATGGAAAAATTTATTGATCAGCATTCGGCCTCGCTGGCTTCGCTCATAGTACTTAACCGTAAATTTGGTCCAAACTTCATTTTCACAGAAGAAAAAGATGCCCGTTATTTTATAAAAGTGGATAGTAGCCTGATGGCCAAATATCCGGGAAATAAACACGCTGTTGACCATCATAGCCGGGTAGCAGCGATGATAAAGAAACAAAACCAGCAGCTGACCACTGATAATCTCATGATGCCGGGAAAACCAGCGCCCGATGTGCGGCTCAGCAATGCGGAAGGAATTCCGGTTTCGCTGTCCTCGCTTAAAGGAAAAGTTGTATTAGTTTACTTCTGGGCTGCGATGGATGGCCAAAGCCGAAAGTTCATCCGTCAATTGATCCCTATTTATAAGGCAAACAGAAACAAAGGATTTGAGATTTATGGGATTGCACTTGAGTCTAATAAGGCATTATGGCTCAATGCTATCAAGCTTGACCATCCAGGCGGAATACAGGTATTAGCAGATGGCGGAACAGAAAACCCTGTAGCTGCTCTTTTTGGTGTAGAATCATTGCCTGAAGCCATCCTGATCGGCAGGCAGGGGAAAATTATAGAGCGGAGAATTTCGCTTAATAAACTTCGCAGAAACATACCTGTTCCGTTACAATTAAAATAATGTGTAAATTGCTCCATTAATCCTGATATCCTTTGACCACAGTGCATACAAAATTCTATTTTATTTCTGATTTCCATCTCGGAATACCTGATTATGCGAGAAGCCTGGAGCGCGAAAAGCGGTTCGTCCGCCTGCTCGGTGAAGCCAAAGCCGATGCTGCCGCTATATACCTCATGGGCGATATATTCGATTTTTGGTTCGAGTATCATACCGTAATTCCAAAAGGCTTTGCCCGGCTTTTCGGTAAGTTGGCCGAAATTACAGATTCAGGTATTCCGGTTCATCTGTTCCGGGGGAACCACGATATATGGGCTTTTAATTACCTGGAAAACGAACTGAACATCCAATTGCACCGCACTTCGGAAGTTGTTGTGCTTGGAGGAAAGAAATTTTTCCTTTCACATGGCGACGGAATGGGACCAGGTGATCACGGGTATAAATTGCTGAAAAAGCTCTTCGAATTCCGGCCAAACCAATGGCTTTTCCACTGGCTACATCCTGACATAGGCTCGCGCTTGGCGCTGTATTTTTCGCGCAAAAGCCGCATCGCTAATATCATAAAGGAAGGACGAATTGAAAAAACCGAAAATTATGAACAGGAGCGCCTGATTATCTTCAGCCGCGAAATGGCAGCTAAAGATCCTTCCATCAACTATTTTATATTTGGACACCGGCATCTGCCCATTGATTTGGCACTGTCGGCAAACTCCCGCTGCATCATACTCGGCGATTGGGTAACCAATTTCACTTACGCAGTATTCGATGGCAACGATCTCAGCCTGAAGTACTATCCGCCAGATTAGGCGAATTTCTGCACAAGTTCAGCCAAACGTGCGGCATAGCCAGTTTCATTATCATACCAGGCTACGATTTTTACCAGGTTGTTCTTATCACCCAGCACTGCTGTAAGCCCGGCATCGAATATAGCCGAGTGTGTGTTTCCTATGATATCAATAGAAACAATAGGATCTTCGGTGTATTGTAATATCCCCTTCAGACTTCCTTTTGCAGCTTTGCGAAACGCAGCATTTATAGCTTTGATGCTTGAAGATTTGCGAAGTGTGCAGGTGAGATCGGTGAGCGATCCGTCAGGAACAGGTACGCGGATTCCTGCACCGCCAAGGTTATGTGCCAGGTGTGGAAATATCCTGGTGGCAGCTTTTGCCGCCCCGGTGGTTGTAGGAATTATGGAATACGCAGCGGCTCTTCCGCGCCGCCAGTCGCTATGTGGTGCATCAATCAGGTTCTGGTCGCGGGTGTAGGAATGTACTGTTGTAATGAAGCCTTCCTCTATGCCCCAAATATCGTCGAGAACTTTTATCATGGGCGCTACGCAGTTGGTAGTGCAGGATGCATTGGATATAATCACATCTTCGGGCGAAATAATATGCTCGTTTATGCCCAGTACAACGTATTTAATATCGTCGGCTTCGGCTTTGGCAGGCGCTGAAATAATAACCTTGCGGGCGCCGGCTTCTATGTGTTTCATGGCATTGGCCTTATCCACGAATTTACCGGTCGATTCAATTACCACATCTATGGCAAGTTCTCCCCAGTCGATACTTCCGGGGAGTTCGGAGGAAAAAATCCTGATCTTTTGTCCTTTAACGATCATGTAACCGTTTGTAACCTTTACACTGCCTTTGTATTGACCGTGGACCGAATCATATTTAAACAAATGCGCCAGCGTGGCTGTATCTGCCAGGTCGTTTATAGCAACAACGCTGATATCAGGGTATCGGAGCAATTGTCGTAAAGTAATGCGGCCTATGCGGCCAAAGCCATTGATGGCCACCCTGATTTTTGCCATGATTTGTTCGTTTTGAAATGCGGGTCAAAAGTAGTGACTTTTATCAATTAAGTACTCACCAAAGAGGAACGGAGATCGCAGAGGTAGACTGAGTATATCATTTTTCAGATGCCTCTATGTTTTATGTTATTCTCTTCGTTGTTCTCCATGTTCTCCGTGCCTCCTTGGTTTTTTATTTCAGATTATTTCTTATCTTATTTAACTTGCTACAGAGTTGTTCCATTAGGAATATTTAGATTTACTCCGAAAAATCACATAAACATGGAACATATCAAATCATACATTTTATCAGTACTTTCGGGCAGGTGTTGCACATAAAAAGTATCCTGATGGGATTTGGCTTTGATACCGATTCAGCACATTTTCTCCTAATGAGAAATACCACCTGGAGTGCTCTCGCAAAGGCATTGAGACCAACGCCAAATGGTATGGGTTTTACATGGATGAAATGTCAAAATAGTATAAGGAATTTAAATTTGACAGGATGTAGCCGGGAATTGCAGATGAAGTTACCGCTTTATTGTTTGATTTGGATAGTAAACGTAGTCAGTGTGTGACTCAAAGTCTCGCCCTGACTTGCTTTTGAAACAGATCCGATCAACTGTTACAACCGGTGCGATCGTTATGGCAGTGCCGCTCTTGATTTAAACAGTGAGAATACTATTTCAATCTGTATTCCAACAGTTCATAAATTCCATAGTGTTCGTCAAAGCCGAGACTATAGACTGCATATTCCATCCGGGAGATCCCTATGTGAGGAGTAAACCAGTAAAGGCTACTATTCCAGTAGTTCCCGATGTGGTGTGTCGCGATAAAGCCCAGTTCCATGGAATGATCAAATAAGCCGGCAGGGACAGTTACAGTTGTTTCTGACATTACTTTAACAGAATCGGTGTATTGAGTTGAATTGATGGCCCATTTCATTCCTGGTTCAAGAGGGAAGATATAGCGCATCACCGGATTGGAATCTCCTGTCGTGGTTGGAAATATAGTGTATTCTTCAAAGGAAGTGTCGGAGCGTACCTTATAAATGGTATCGGTAAATTCGGGATAGGAGTA
>DASVHX010000166.1:0-7190 GCA_036382355.1 Bacteroidales bacterium | reverse complement strand
TCGGGCTTAATGGCAAAAAACATTTGGTTCAATCCGAGTATAAATCCAAAATGGTATGGATCAAGATCAAATTTTGGAAGATTCATTACTTCGTTTTTCTGTGCTAAAATGTTGCCCGATAGCAGCATGCACATCAAAATACTTAAAACCTTTTTTTTATTCAATTTCACCAAAACATTATATAGTTTGACCGGGATAACGCAATCCCTGCTTGTTTATTATACTAATCTGTGAAGCGTTAAAGGTAAAGAATATAGAAGTTCAAGCCAGATAATGACAGCAAGGCATCAAATGATGGGTTAGCTCATTATTTCTGCCCGTAATAAAGTGAAGCCACACCGAACGTGAGTTGTTTGCATTCGACAAGCCGAAAGCCGGCCAGCTCCATCAACGCGAGGAATTCCGGACCATCAGGGAAAGTGCCGACAGATTCAGGAAGATAGGTATATGCCGACATGTCTTTGGATACGATTCGACCCAGCACCGGTAAAATATGGTTGAAGTACATACCATAGAGTTGCTTAACCGGAAACTTTAGTGGTTTTGAAAATTCGAGGATATAAACACGTCCTCCCTGGCGCAAAACGCGGTACATCTGCGCAAGGCCTTTATCGATATTTTCGAAATTCCTGACACCAAATGCTACCATTACAGCATCAAAGCAATTGTCCTGAAAAGGAAGATTTTCGGAGTCGGCTTGCCTTAACTGGATCATTTTCTGTAATTGAAGACGATCAACTTTGATCTGGCCAATCGCAAGCATTTCTTCCGCTATATCTATCCCAAGTATTTTTTGGGGATTGAGTTTAGCTGCCGCTATCGCCAGATCGGCTGTTCCAGTGGCAACATCCAGGATATCCGAAGGGTTGTATTGCCCCATATTCCTGATAAGTTTACGCCTCCAACATCGATCGATACCTACAGATAAGAAATGGTTGAGAAAGTCGTAACGATGGGCAATGTTGTTGAACATCTGCCTCACGTGCTCTTTTTTGCCGTTCGGCTCTGACTGTTGTGCTGAATCCATACGCTTGGTCTATCGGTTGGCCAGGGCGAGGGTTTCGGCCAGAAGTTTTTCTTTATTTACAGGCACAACACCAATGTGTTCGCATACCAGGCCACCTGCAAGATTAGCGATGGCGGCAAGCTCATGAAGCGATGTTCCGAGCGCAAGGCAAAGCGAAGCAACACTTATTACGGTGTCGCCGGCGCCGGAAACATCGGCAATAGATCGCAGGTGAGCCGGCAGGTTGACTACTTCGCGGGGCTGGCCATCCTTATGCCGGCTGATGAGCACTCCTGATTCCGAGAGTGTGGTAAGGACCGTTTCAATTGATTGATGCTCGTGCAATTGATTGATAGCATTAAGCAATTGGCTGGTATTGCCAGGTTCAATGTCCATTCTGAGACCTTCGCGCAGTTCCTTCAGATTCGGTTTGAATAACGATATTCCCCTGTAAATCTCGAAATTTGCTTTTTTAGGATCAGCAGCTACAGGAATGTTCTTTTTATGTGCTACTTCAATAATCCGGCTGATGGATTGTGGTGTAAGAACACCTTTATTATAATCCTGGAGAATGATCACAGCCGTACCGGGCTGCTCAATAATCCGTGTAATAACTTCAAGGAGTTTTGCCGTATCGGCCGAGTTGATTTCGGTATCAATTTCTTCATCTACCCGCAGCATTTGGGCATTATTCCCGATGATACGGAATTTTGTTGTGGTAATGCGCGCATCGCTACGACAGATGCCTGATGTATCTAGTCCTTCCTTTGCGAGCAATTGCATGAATTCATCGCCACGGGCGTCATTACCTATTACGGAACACAAGATAGGATTAGCACCGAGGGCTTTCAGGTTAAGTGCAACATTGGCAGCGCCGCCGAGCAGGTTTTCGCGACGGTTCACCGATACGATAGGAACAGGAGCTTCCGGCGAAATGCGTTCCACTTTTCCCCAAAGGTAGGCATCTATCATTACATCACCCGCAACCAGAACGTTAAGGTTGTTAAAGGCTTCAAACAATTTTTCAATCTCTTTGCCACTTCGCATCATGCACAGTCAGTTATTTTAATTTAGATAAGGCTACTTTGATGCGGCGAACGGCTTCCTTAAGTTTGTCTAACGAAGTAGCATAGGATATACGGATACAATCAGGATCACCGAAAGCCACACCCGGAACAAGAGCCACATAAACTGAATCTAGCAGATAATCGCAAAGATCAGTTCCGGAATTAATGGTTACAGTTCCATTGGACTTCCCGTAATAATCTTTTACATCAGCAAAAATATAGAAAGCACCGTCGGGAACATTTGTTTTGATGCCTGGAACTTCTTTCAGCCATTCGAGCATTTGATCGCGACGGCTGTGGAATGCGTCAAGCATCGATTTCAGGTCGGAACTGGTTTCAGGATTGGTGTCCATGGCTGTAATAGCTGCACGTTGCGAAATAGTGGAGGTTCCTGAAGTTATTTGGCCTTGCAGTTTGTCGCAGGCCTGGGCTATAACACGCGGAGCGGCCATATAACCAAGTCTCCAGCCGGTCATGGCAAAACCCTTGGATACGCCATTGATGATAACTACCTTATCGCGGACATTATCGAATTGTGCAATGCTTTCGTGGCTGCCTATGAAATTGATATGCTCGTAAATTTCGTCGGAAATAATGATGATATCCGGGTACCGGGCGAGAACATCGGCAAGTGCTTTCAGTTCCTCGCGGCTGTAAACCGATCCTGTAGGATTGCAAGGACTGCTGAACAGGAATACTTTTGACTTTGGCGTAATGGCTGCTTCCAGTTGCTCAGGCGTAATTTTAAAATCGTTTATGATGCTGGCTTGCACAAAAACGCCTTTTGCTTCGGCAAGTTTGATGATTTCCTTATACGAAACCCAGTAAGGACTGGGAATGATAGCTTCGTCGCCGGGGTTAAGTAATGTAAGTACGCAATTGGCAATGGATTGCTTGGCACCGGTACTTACAACTATCTGATCAGGAGAATAAGTAAGTCCGTTATCGCGTTTGAGTTTGCGGCATATCGCTTCCCGCAGGTCAACATAGCCTGATACCGGAGGGTAAAATGTAAAGTTTTTATCCAACGCATCCTTGGCAGCCATTTTAATATGCTCAGGGGTGAAAAAATCCGGCTCTCCCAGGCTGAGATTAATTACATCATGACCTAATGCCTTCAGTTCGCGGCTTTTGCGCGACATAGCCAATGTTTCTGATTCTTCGAGTTTGTTGATCCTGTCAGATAAAATATTCATTTTGCATAACTTTTGAGATGAATAAAGTGCTGCAAATTTACTAAATTTAAATATAAGGCTTAATCAATATTAAAAAGGGTAAAAATAACGACCTTTGCCTGACAAACATTTTTACTCAATCGCAGCATGAATACCTTCGCCGAAATTTTGAAAATTACATTGCCCGCTCTTATGGTGGCAATTCTCGCCTATTTTCTTATCAGGCAGTTTCTGGAAAAGGACGAGAAAAGGCAAGAGCTATTTAATCAGCAGCAAATAAAACTTGATATACAAAAAACGATGCTTCCGCTTCGTTTGCAGGCATATGAACGACTTGTTTTGCTGCTCGAAAGAATTTCGCCTGCTAATCTGCTGATCAGGGTAAACCGTTCGGGAATGACTGCCGCGGAGTTTCATTCAGCTATTACACAGGCCTTGCGGGATGAATTTGATCACAATCTGTCGCAGCAGGTATACGTATCGGGCAAAGCCTGGGAAAACCTTAAAAGCGCCCGGGAAGAGCTTATAAGGATGATAAATTCGGCGGCATCAAAGTTATCGGCAGACGCAACCGGTGCCGATCTGGCTTCGGAAATCTTTACACTTGACTTGCAACCAGGAAAGCAGGCTTACCAGATTGCCCTTGATCAACTAAAAGAAGAATTCAGGGAATATTTTTCATGATCGATTGGAGATATTCTACTTCAGGCTAAGCGAACCCTCTTAAAAATTCCGCTCCCATCAACGTACAAAATTCTATATGCCTATAAAAAGAAATGACAGTCAGGCTGCTAAGATTAGCATAACTTTACTTTTGGTAACAGCACTATTGTTCGTGAGTTGTAGGCAATCCGCTGTAGTTAGCGGGAAAGAAGTGTCAGTAAGCATCCTTCCCCAGAAATATATTGTTGAGCGTATAGCTGGAAATCTTTTCCAGGTGAATGTTCTGATGCCTCCCGGAGCAAACCACGAAACTTACGAACCTACTCCTAAAGTGATGAAGTCACTAGCCAATTCCCGTTTGTATTTTTCATTGGGATGGCTGGATTTTGAGCGAACATGGATGCTCCGCTTCGCCGATATGTACCCAGACATGAAAATTGTGAATACTTCGGAAGGCGGGCTATTGATAAAATCTGCTGAACACGGAAAAGTCGATAATTCCGGTGGAATAGACCCCCATACATGGCTGTCGCCACGGTATGTAAAATTGCAGGCTTCCATTATTGCAACTGCTTTAGCTTATCAGGACCCGGAACACAAGGACATATTCAATGCTAATCTTATTCGTTTCAGCGCACAACTCGATTCCCTCGATTCTAAATTTGCCAAACAATTTGAATCACACAAAGGAATGAAGTTCCTGATTTATCACCCTTCGCTTGGCTATTTTGCCCGCGATTACAAGCTAACCCAGGTAAGTCTCGAGACAGAGGGTAAAGAACCTTCTGCTGCTCACCTTGGCCGGCTTATCGAAATTGCTAAAAAGGAAGGTATTCATACAATACTAATATCCAGAGAATTTGATTCAAGAAATGCTGAAACCCTTGCACGCGAGATTAATGGCAAGGTGGTAGTTTTCGATCCTATGGCAGGCGATTGGATGGCGAATATGGATCGGATCGCCAAAATACTTTTGGGAAACGAATAGCTTATTCCGCGCAAGTAAAATATACGAACTTATCCCACGCCTTCATTATCTTTGCAAAAACAAGAATTTAGTGAGTCATAACCACTCTTCCCCATTGAACCATTTACATCCTAAACTGGTTGAATTGCAATCGGTTTCGGCTGGATACGGCGATGAGCTTGCATTAAAAGATGTCAATTTTACCGTATGTGAACGTGATTTTATTGGCGTTATTGGTCCAAATGGAGGCGGAAAGACCACCCTGGTTAAAATTATCCTTGGCTTGGTAAAACCTATGGCCGGAACAGTAGTTTTGGCTAACGAAGGCGATCAGGCTAACGGCTTTGTAGGTTATCTGCCCCAGATGAGCCAGATCGACCCGAAGTTCCCTATTACAGTGCGTGATGTGGTGTTGTCGGGCTTTATGTCGAAGCAAAGCCATTTCTATCGTTACAATCGCCACGAAAAGGAACTTGCATTGGATTTGCTTGCGCAAATGGGTATAGCTCATCTGGAGAACAAGACTGTTGGCGAATTGTCGGGCGGACAGTTGCAGCGCGTTTTTGTAAGCCGCGCCATCATTTCGTCGCCCAGGCTTCTTATCCTCGACGAACCCAATACTTATGTGGATAATAAATTCGAAAGCGATTTATACGAACTTCTCCGTAAGTTGAACGAAAGTATGGCTATCATTATCGTTTCGCACGATGTGGGAACAATTTCGGCTTATGTGAAAACAATTGCCTGTGTAAATACTTACCTTCATTATCATGAATCGAATATTATAACAGAGGAAGAACTGGCAAGCTATAATTGTCCGATCCAGATCATTACACATGGCGATGTGCCACATACTGTCCTGGAAAAACACCATCATTAATATGTCCGAGAGCCTTTTCAGTATTTTCCGGTACCAGTTTGTACTTCATGCGCTGATGGCTGCCGTGCTTGCCAGTATTTCATGCGGCATTGTGGGGACTTACATTGTGGCCAGGCGTAAGGTATTTATTAGCGGTGGAATAACACATGCTTCATTTGGCGGGATTGGCATTGGCTATTACCTTGGTATAAACCCTGTGTTGGGTGCTGCCGTTTTCAGCATATTGTCGGCTGTGGGCATAGAATATATATCAAAGAAAACGGATGTGCGGGAGGATTCTGCTATTGGCATACTATGGTCGCTGGGAATGGCGATCGGTATCATTTTCATCTTTATCACTCCGGGCTATGCTCCTAACCTGATGATGTTCCTCTTTGGGAGTATTCTTACGGTTACCTGGCTCGATATTTACCTGATGATGGGATTATGCCTGCTGATCGTAGCTTTTTTCCTGGCGTATTACCGCCTTATCCTTTATATTTCCTTCGATGAGGATTATGCACGTGCACATCGCGCACCGGTAAATTTTATAAATTACCTGCTTATGAGTATGATTGCCCTTACAATCGTATTGCATATCAGGGTTGTAGGGATTATCCTCGTAATTTCTTTTCTCACTATTCCCCAATCGACAGCTAATCTCTATTCCAGGAATTTCCGGACGATAATCTTCCTTTCAATACTCATTGGGCTGGTCGGCTCGGTAGCAGGGCTAATCATGTCATACAGCCTCGATATACCATCGGGCGCTTCGATCATCTTTGCTTTTGTAACAATCTTTGTGCTTGCAAAGATTCTGCGGCATTTTCAGATTAAGAGAAGTATACGGGAAGCGATGTTGAATTAGTAGTTTCTAATAAGTCTTTGCCATTTTCAAAAGGTGTTTCCGGCGCTTATTGCTGCATATAAAATACTGAGTGGTGTGGAATCTGCTATTTCAATCAGGCAGTGGTGATAGCAGTCAATCAAAGCTGGCTTGGACGTTTGCACGATTAGCGCGCAGGCAATTATTTTTTATCGTACTTTTCAATCAATTTTCCGATCAACTTATCTGATACCCTAAACCCTTTATTCATCAGGAGTCGAATGGTGCTCATAAAATCTTTTATTAATCCATTTTTATCTGCCAACAAAAGAATTCCGATAGTCCCAATTATCTCAAGATTATAGGATTTTGCAACCGTTCTGCCTTTTATTTCATCAATTATCAGAATTGAATTTTTAAGTTCCAACGCCAGTGCAATTGAACTTGCTTCTCCTCTATCTAACCTTAGTGCAATTTCAGCTTGCCTGGTAATATTAATGACCTTTCGTATAATTATCCAATCAGGTAAATCATCTCCAAATTCATCCTTCACCTCCTGTGTAATTATGATTTCTTTGTATAAGCCCTTTAAAATGCCAAGCAATCCTATATTACCGAGAGCTATCA
>DASVHX010000165.1:0-3118 GCA_036382355.1 Bacteroidales bacterium | reverse complement strand
GCGATACCGGCAGCCTGGCTTTGGGTGGTGTAATTGCTGTTTTCGCGATAATGATCCGCAAGGAACTTCTCATCCCGATATTGTGCGGCATTTTCCTGGTCGAAAATCTGTCGGTGGTGTTGCAAGTCGCTTATTTCAAATATTCCCGGAGTAAATATGGAGAAGGACGGCGCATATTTCTGATGTCGCCTTTGCATCATCATTATCAGAAACGTGGATACGCCGAACCTAAGATAGTATTACGCTTTTTTATTGTTGGCATTATGCTGGCTGTGTTTACAATCATAACATTAAAAATAAGGTAACCTTAAAATTGATCAGTACAAATAATGAAGTGCAGCATGAGCAAACGAATTGCAATACCTGGGGTTAGTGAGATTAGTTTGGGGACAGCAATTCTGGCAAATAAAAATGGAATTGAAGTGTTAATATCCGACAATGTGCTTATCAAAGAGAAACAGCGGAAATAGTGCTTACCTGGGAAAATAACAACATAGTGATTAAAAATAATACTGATACAATGCACATGACGCTTGAAAAACTGGCCCTACAAGGCAAACACAATCTTTACAACAGCATGGCTGCTGGGATTGCCGGCAAGTTGGTCGAAATCAGGAAAGAGACCATCAAACAATGCCTGAGCGACTTCCAGAATGTGCCGCATAGGTTGGAGTTTGTAGCCAACATCCATGGCATTGAGTTTATCAATGATTCGAAGGCTACCAACATCAATTCCACATGGTATGCCCTGGAAACACTGAGCAAACCTGTAATATGGATTGCCGGAGGCAAAGATAAAGGCAACGATTACAGTAAGCTATTCGAACTTGTAAGAAGTAAAGTTAAAGCCATTGTTTGCCTGGGCGTGGATAACCGCCGCATTTTCCAGGATTTTTCAGGGCTTGTAGATACAATCGTGGAAGCACAATCGGCAGCCGAAGCTGCAACAATTGCTTATGCGCTTGGTTCGGATGGCGACGTTGTTTTGCTTTCGCCTTCCTGTGCAAGTTTCGACCGTTTCGAGGACTATGAAGAACGTGGCTTGCAATTTAAGCAGGCTGTAAGAAGCCTCTGAAAGACGCAATTAAACAATTGCATTTAATACTAATTATAAATACGCATGACCAAAATATTATCATCGATCAAAGGCGACAAAGTGATTTGGGCAGTTGTCCTTTTGCTATCGATTTTTTCGATTCTGGCGGTCTATAGTTCAACCGGCACTTTGGCCTATCGCTTCAAGCAGGGAAATACGGAGTATTATATCCTGAAGCATTTCGGTATTCTTTTATTCGGCATCTTCCTCATGTACCTGTCTCATCGTGTTAAATATACTTATTACGCAAGTCTTTCTTATATCGCTATTTTCATAGCTGTTCCATTACTGCTTTATACATTGGTATTCGGGACCTCAACCAACGAAGCATCGCGGTGGTATACACTTCCGGGGTTCAATATCACATTCCAGCCTTCCGACTTTGCCAAACTGGCTCTGATTATGTTCCTCGCGCGCCAGCTTGCCAAACACCAGGAAAATACACGTGATTTTGTGAAGGCGTTTGTGCCGGTTATCGTTCCGATCATCGCAATTACAGGACTGATTATGCCGGCCAATCTTTCAACTGCATTGTTACTTTTCCTTACAAGTATCGTATTAATGTTCATCGGAAGGGTTCATTTCCGCTACATTATGCTAACCGTAGCTTCAGGGTTTATAGGCCTGGTACTTTTTATAGCCGTCATCTTTATATTTCCAAAAACAAGTAACCGTGTAGCTACCTGGCAAAACCGTATCGAAAATTTTATTAGTAAGGATAGCAACCCTGATAAAATCGACGATAAGGATTACCAGGTAAAACAAGCTCTGATCGCTGTGGCCAATGGCGGCGTATTTGGGAAACTGCCGGGCAACAGTACCCAAAAGAATTTTCTGCCTCACCCCTATTCCGATTTTATTTATGCCATAATAATTGAAGAATACGGACTTATCGGAGGCATTGTTGTGGTATTGCTCTATCTCATCCTGCTATACAGGGGAATGCGTATCGCGGCAAAAGCCCCCCGGGCTTACGGGGCATTTCTGGCCATTGGCATAACGTGCAGCCTGGTTTTCCAGGCCATGATTAATATGGCGGTAGCCGTAAAACTGGCGCCTGTAACCGGTCAAACCTTGCCCCTGATCAGCATGGGAGGATCGTCCATCTGGTTCACCAGCATTGGAATTGGCATAATATTAAGTGTAAGTCGCGATCTGGACGAAAAATCAGAAGAACCGGAAAGTATAAAAGAACCTGCAAATGAAGCCTGACTTGAAATTTATCATAAGCGGAGGTGGAACTGGCGGGCATATATTCCCAGCCATAGCCATTGCTGACGCGCTGAAAAAGAAATTGCCACAGGCGCAAATTCTCTTCGTTGGCGCCAAAGGCCGGATGGAGATGGAAAAAGTTCCGGCCGCGGGCTATCAAATAACCGGTTTGTGGATAAGCGGATTACAAAGACGGATCACAACGCAAAACCTATTGTTCCCGGTGAAGGTGATTTCCGCTTTTATCAAGGCAATAAGCATTATACGCTTATTCAGACCCGATGCAGTTATTGGAGTTGGTGGATATGCCAGTGGACCAACACTAAGGGCTGCAATTTCAATGAAAATACCAACCATCATACAAGAGCAAAATTCATTTCCGGGGATTACAAACAAATTTCTGGCACCCAATGTTAAAAGGATTTGTGTAGCATACGAAGGCATGGAAAAATATTTTCCGGCAAACCGTATTGTAATCACCGGAAACCCAGTGAGACACGATATTTATTCTCTGGATGATAAACGTGCCGAAGCACTCAGTTTCTTTGGCCTCCGGGCCAGTAAACCAACCTTGCTTGTTGTTGGTGGAAGTCTTGGCGCCCTAACAATTAACGAGAGTATTATGCAAAGCCTGGATATTCTTATAGAAAATGGCCTTCAGGTAATCTGGCAAACAGGAAAAGCTTTCGCGGAAAAAGCAGTGGAAGCAATGGAAAAGAACGCAAACGAAGGTATCTGTACTTTTGCTTTTATCACCCGTATGGATATGGCTTATGCAGCTGCTGATATCGTCGTTTCCAGGGCAGGGGC
>DASVHX010000164.1:0-3144 GCA_036382355.1 Bacteroidales bacterium | reverse complement strand
ATGATGGGAAAATTGAGAAGAAATGAACCATTACGCCCAATAGAATTGTAGTAAGTATCCATTAATTGAGGCACTGTTTTTACTTTAGCATCTTCACCCGGATGATAGAACCATTCCGGCCTTATTGAAGTGTTTACTTCT
This sequence comes from Bacteroidales bacterium, assembly GCA_036382355.1. Lineage (GTDB taxonomy): Bacteria > Bacteroidota > Bacteroidia > Bacteroidales > DASVHX01 > DASVHX01. The sequence continues at coordinate 3,003 of DASVHX010000164.1, read as the reverse complement.
GCAGCCACCCATGAATTTCCATTTTCTAAACCATAATGCAGCATATTCCATGGAACTTCACCTTTATCATTTAATAAACTCCAGTTTGTTTCGCCAACATAACCAGCTTCGGTTCCAACCCAACGAAGGTCAGCTCTGTCACCACCATCATTCCAAATAACAATATTCGGTTGCAGCTTTCGAATCAGTTTGTAGGTATTGCTCCAGTCATAATAAGTTGTGGCGTCTATCTTACGGGTTTCATTGGCGCCGCCATAATATCCTGAACCACCATTGGCACCATCAAACCAAATTTCAAAAATGGGCCCGTAATTGGTGAGCAGTTCTGTGAGTTGATTTCTAAAGTAGGTGATGTATTCCGGTTTGCCATAATCCGGATTGTTTCTATCCCAGGGTGATAAATAGATGCCTAACTTCAAACCATATTCCTTGCAGGCATCGGCCATTTCCCGAACCACATCGCCTTTACCATTTTTCCACGGGGCATTTTTTACGGAGTACTCCGTATATTTTGAAGGCCAAAGACAAAAGCCGCAGTGATGTTTTGCTGTGATTATAATGCCTTTCATTCCTGCCTGTTTGCAAATGCGTGCCCATTGGCGGCAATCCAATTTTTCGGGATTGAATAGTTTGACATCTTCATTGCCATAACCCCACGACTGATCGGTATAAGTATTTAAAGAAAAATGAACAAAAGCATAGTATTCCATTTGCTGCCACCGCATTTGATTTTGAGATGGAACAGGGCCAACAGGTACAGGGGCCTTTGTTTGCGCATACGAGCAGCTGATCATACAGATGCAGAGCATCATTCCCATGAAACGTAATCTTGTCATAAAGTTTTTGACGTTTATTTTTAATAATTTATTTCTCTCCATTTAATTCAATACGCATTTTTATCTCTTGCTGGTTACGAAAGATCAATGCTTCCGTATTTGATCCTATCACTGACATCCGAGCTTCAAGCAGGTCTCTCATTTTATTCACCTGTTTATTGTTGAATAATAAGATAACATCATTTGCCTGCAAAAATTTAGCAGCAACCGAACCTGGTGTCACTTCTACCACCAACACACCTATTGTATCATTCATACCTGTTGCCGAACGTTCACCAAGCGTAGCCAGGTTTTTTATTTTGGCCCCCATAAAATCAATCACCGGGTTATCATTTATCTTATCAAGCGCAATCACTGCAGGCAATAGTGGTTTTTTGGCTAATATCTTCAATTGCGGAGAAACAACGCCAAAGCTATCCATTGCAAAATTTTTAAACCTTGTAGCAAATGCAATGGATCCCTCCTTCAAGCGAAAATCGCCATTCTTTGGATCTACAAAATCCAGAGAACCGCATACCGAATGTTTATCTGTTCCTCTGTTCCATGCCTGTCTAAGTGAAACAGAATCCGGGAAGATGTTGTAATCAGTTTCTTTGCCCCAAACAGTAATGCCAATCGGCATGTATGAAGATGAAACCACATTAAGCCTGAACACATCGTTGCTGTTGCGAAACCATACATGCGGATGAAATGAATTATTGATGATGATGTTGTTTTCAACAATACGGTTCACACCTTCGCGAAGCTTTATTCCACCGTTCAGACAGAGATTATTGTAGATAACATAGTTACTCGAACCGTCATCCAGGTCAATGTCCCATCCATGATCGCAACGCATGCGGTTGTTGCGGATGATTATAGGCTTAACCACATCGAGCAATGCAAGATCAAAGTTGGTTTCTACAATGGAGTCAAGTACTTTTTTATCAGGGTGCCAGTAGCGGTCACGTCCCCATGAATTAAACGACCCGTGATCGCCGCTTTCTTTTACCGTATTGAATACATCATTGTACTCAATGACATGTCCGCCCCAGGTTCCTTCACTTACATTGATGCCTGCACGGGGAACATCGTAAATGGTGTTATGGCTTACCGTTATACTCTGGCACATGGATAACTCTACACCTGCCGATTGCTTTTCTACATATCCCAAATCAAACATCAGGTTATTGTACACTGTGCATTCTGCAGGATAATTATTAGTTTTTGGGCCTGGTGTCCGGTCAATCTGCGCCAATGGCACGAATTCATGATATTCAAAACTTGGTGAACGTACTGCATCAGGGTCACCAACGAAGCATATAGCACTGGCACCGATTTTTGAGATCAGGCACCCTGACACTTCACAATTGCGATTAAACTTATTAAAGAAGACTGCATTGCCCCCAAGGTTAGTGAGTGTACATTTTTGCAATTTGCAGTTTACAGTGCCATCATATAACACAGCCCCTCCGCGGTAAATAGTCCAATCGCTGCGAAGCAGGGGTTCCTTATTCTGCATGAACGTTCGCAGTGTTTGAGTAAGTATCAACCCTTCAATAGTGATATTGCTTACAGGATTTTTTTCAGAGCCTTTGAATTCAAATAAATGAGCGATCTGCGGCGTTTCAAATTTTGCGGTTTTAATATCAATATTATCCGGAGGATAATAATAAAGAGTTTTTGTTTCCTTATCGTAAAACCATTCATTTACGGTGTCGAGTTCTTCAAAAATATTTTCAACAAAACGATATTTTTCATGCATTCCCATCCGGCGATTGTTTTGCCAGCCGCCTTCAAGAGCCAGTTCGTTTTGATCACTTTTTCCCGTAATGAGATAATGAAAATCGCCCCATTCAGAGCGATGCAAAGCATGCACATAACCACCTGCAGGCGATCTCCACCGGGCAGCTCTTTCTTTGCTGACAGCATCAGCAGCGGTTCCTCCAAGAAAACGTGCAGTGGAGTCGAAGTTCGGGTAACGTGCCATCCGTTGTAATTGGCCATTGACAAACAATTCATTAAAAATAAGAACCTGTTTTATACCGGCTTTGTAGATTCCATTTTTGTATTTTTCCCATTTCAAATTTAAAGCAACTCCTCCACTAACAATTACTTTTTGGTTTCTACCACTTGTAATGGTGAGTGTTTCGTTTTCCTTGCGTGAATCTTTGGGTGTGAAAACTAT
>DASVHX010000163.1:0-2850 GCA_036382355.1 Bacteroidales bacterium | reverse complement strand
AATGGGTATTTCGTTGACCAAAAATTTATCGATCTAGCTACAGTGCTGTTCCCAAATATTACAGCAATTCATGACACTGGTTACAATGTCGCTTATTGGAATATTCATAGTAGAGCTATTCATAAGAAAAATAATAACTGGATGTGCAACGACGGATTGTTATATTTCTATCACTTTAGCAATTACAAACCTGATAAACCAAGTGAGCTTTCAGGTCACCAAACAAGGTTCGACCTGAAAAATATCCCTCAATTAAATGACCTGTTCAAATTGTATACAGATTTACTAAAGAAGAAGGATTTCGATATGGCGAAAAAGTGGCCTTATAGTTACGCATACTATTCCAATGGGATGGCCATTGATGAAATTGACAGGGTCAAATATCGCGAGATGCAATCACTTTACGCAATTGATAACCCTTTCGACTGGAAAAGTATTCCCTTTCGGACAAAGAAGGAAATGTTTGTAAGGAAAGTTAAGCGAAAATTAAGACAAATAGTTAAAGACATAAAAAATAAATTGTGAAAGTAATTTACGATATTTCAGTCTTGGGGATGGGATCCTATCATCCCAGAGCAAGAACCGGCATTTTCAGGGTTGTAGAAAATCTGGCACAAGAACTGGTGAAAGCAGAGGCTATCAGCTCGTTTTCTTCTTCACTCAGCATAAGCTGTTATTTGGATTGCATCGATTATCTACAATCCAATCCAACATTGGGTGGGGTCACACTGTCCAAACCCGATGTCAACGAAGTATCCCTGCATGTTTTACAATATTTAAATATCCGTGCAAATATAAATGTAAATAATTCTGCTCCTTGGTATGTACAAGGAATAAACAGGCTTGCCAATGGCATGGCGTATAGAATCTTTGCGCACGCTAATAGATACCTTATACACAAAACAATAAATCGAGATGTCCTGGCAGCCAACGAGATATACCACTCACCTTTTTATCCAATACCTGAACACATAAAAAGCAGCGATAAACTGAAAAAAGTAATCACCGTTTATGATTTGATTCCAGTGTTATATCCTAAATATTTTCAGTTTCAGGAAGATAATCTGATACATAGCATACTCAAAAGCATCGATAACGAAACCTGGGTAACTTGTATTTCCCATGCAACCAAGAATGACTTGTGTAATTACCTCCCTTGGCTGGATCCTTCAAAGGTATTGGTAACGCATCTGGCGGCATCGGCCTTGTTTTATCGCTGTCAGGATCAGGTTATGCTGAAGCAAGTCAGAACAAAATGCGGTATTCCGGATGTTCCTTATATCTTGAGTCTTTCGACATTGGAACCCCGGAAAAATATCACGCAGACGATACGATGCTTTGTCCGCTTGGTAGAACAAGAAAAAATAAATGACCTTTCGCTCGTACTGGTGGGTGCGAAGGGTTGGGATTTTGACTCGATTTTTGAAGAGATCGCAGCCAGCCCGAAAATTCGCGACCGAATCATAGTAACTGGCTACGTAGCGGACGAGGATTTGGCTCCCCTGTATAGCGCGGCGATGATGTTTGTTTATCCATCGTTTTACGAAGGGTTTGGGCTGCCCCCGCTTGAGGCCATGCAATGTGGCATCCCGGTGATCACATCGAATACTTCATCGCTGCCCGAGGTTGTGGGTGAGGCAGGTGTGATGGTTGATCCGCAAGACGCCGATGAGCTTTGCCAAGCCATGTTGAACATTTACAATTCTGCTGAGATCAGGAAAAAGATGTCTCTTGATTCTTTGGAGCAGGCCAAAAAGTTCAGCTGGAAGCGATGTGCAGATGAAACGATTGAAACCTATAAATTGGCAATAGCTGGATGATAGATTAAAGAATTGTTGTGCTATATCGAATCCTGGTCATATGTATGAATGGCGGCAATCTTTTTTGAGATCGTTGTGCGAGTGAAACACTGGAAATATATCGAGGACTGATCATATGAGAGCATTGGTTTGTGGTGTGAGCGGGCAAGATGGCGCATACCTTGCACAGCTATTGCTCAGCAAGGGCTATGAGGTATGGGGTACATCACGCGATGCCCAAGCAACCACATTCAACAATTTGGTGTGGCTAGGCATAAAAGATCGTGTGACATTGGCCTCAATGGCCTCGAATGATTTTAGAAGCGTGTTGACTACCTTGAAACGTAGTAACCCCGATGAGGTCTATTTTCTGTCAGGGCAGAGCTCGGTGGGACTTTCATTTGATCAACCAGTCGAAACGCTCGAAAGCATTACTCTAGGCACGCTAAATTTGCTTGAGGCTGTGCGCTTCCTTGAAAAACCTATCAGGATTTACCACGCCAGTTCCAGTGAATGTTTTGGCGATGTGGGAATGATGCCTGCGAATGAAGGCATGCCATTTCGTCCGCGCAGCCCTTATGGAGTTGCCAAGGCCTCTGCGCATTGGCTGGTCGCAAATTACAGGGAGGCTTATGGCCTGTTTGCCTGTAATGGCATTTTATTCAATCACGAATCACCGTTGCGCCCTGCACGTTTTGTTACGCGCAAGATCATTGCGGCAGCCTGCCGCATTGCGAAAGGATCAAAAGAAAAGCTGGAGCTTGGGCACTTGGATATCGTGCGCGATTGGGGCTGGGCTCCGGAGTATGTTGACGCGATGTGGCGCATGCTCCAGCAGGAAAAGGCAGACGATTTTGTTATTGCTACGGGCGAGGCCAACTCACTAGAGGATTTTGTCAGGTTTACTTTTGACTATCTGGGATTAAATTGGCATGACCATGTCGTGTCCGATAGTGCGCTATTTCGTCCGACGGATTTATTCTGGAGTCAGGGATGTTCGGATAAAGCTGAAAAAGTCCTGGGATGGAAAGCATCTTCAAAAATGAAAGAT
>DASVHX010000162.1:0-2314 GCA_036382355.1 Bacteroidales bacterium | reverse complement strand
TATTTACGCACATAATTTAATACAATATTTGCCGGGTTTACCTCATCAATACCCTGCAATTTATCGATACGGTTTTCGCTGTAATAATCCATCGATTCAAAAGTAGCTTCACTGGTCCTATTCAGCCCCCGGATCATTTCCATGCTAATGACATCCGAATCCAGCGCCCAGTAAATGGCTTCTGTATAAATATTTACTTTGTGATAGGAATCGAAATATGGGCTTTGGGACAATCCTTCGTCGCCGCGCATAAGCACAATTTCGCGGTTGGCGTCCGAATATTTTATTTGTAACCCAGGATGGTAAATAGAATCGCCTTCAAAATACATTGCGACTGAGGTGCGCTGCGACAAAATCCGGTCGGGTCGGATAATAAAATCTTTTGAATGCAAAACCATTTGAGGCCTACCTTTTCGTTTTATGGAGATGGTAGCAACGGTATTATTAATTCCCGAACCTATTACCCTTGCTCCTTCAATGGAAAATCCTCCTTCATAATCAATTCCCTTGAACACGTTTTCGATGATGAGATTAGGAATATAAGAAGTGAATTGTGGATAAGACGCTTTCTCTACTGAGATGTCCACCATTACTTTTTCGCTTAATTTTCCTGGCAGAGGCCGCTTGAAGAATTTCTTATAGTGAAAGATTACCGAATCGGCAGTGAAGTAGGTTTTACTAAGTAATATTGAATAACCGGACAATTCGGCAAAAGCATCTTCGTGCGAAAGTCCGGCCTGATCCCAATAAACAATACCACCATTTCCCCGCCAGATGTCAATTGCCGGAAAAAAATGACCACTGGTTTTGTAAATATTAATACTGTCCTTATTTAGCTGACACACCAGATTGGCCGACGAAAAAACCACTACCGGGATTGTATCGAAACTAAATGTAAAAATGGCTTCACGGCATTTCCAGGAGTTGGTATGAGTAGAGAAGAGTGCATAGTTTTCCAGCAGGTCACGGCTTCGCTTCAGGTAGTTGGCGAGCAATATTGTACTTTTAGCCTGCAGGTAGAAATCCACACCTTTGTTGAATGCATATTGGTTCTTCTTGTCCAGGTTGCGCCGCACAAACAACGTAACAGTAGCCAGGTAATCGGAATAGAAAGGAACTACTTTCAGCTTTCGCTCCAGCAATTTATTGCAGGTTTGATTCACTGCCAGCAGTTGATCATTTGAGAGCAAACCGGCATTCCAGTCAAAAGAGAATGTTGCAAGAATTTCCTTTGCCTCCTTGGCATCGTTGTCACCTACTTTCTGAAAAACTTCAGTCAGTTCCTGCAGAAATTTTGCCGGATCAGGCGAGAATGTTTTCAATTCCTGGGCATTACCACGCAATGATGAAAAGCAAATGGCCACGAGTAGCACTATAAGAAATCTTTTCATCCGGGAAAAAGTATTAAATAATATATTTTTTAGTCGGCACGCCTGAACCTGGCTGCTGTCCATGAATTTTTCTCTTTAAACCCATCAGCCACAAGTCCAAGTTCATTAGCTTTAAGGGTTATCATTTTAAAATCATCAAAATAAAATCCACTCAATACTAAAACCCCGCCAGGCAATAAACATGCAGCGTAAGCCGGCAAATCGTCCATGAGGATGTTCCGGTTGATATTGGCCAGGATAACATCGAACTTTCGACCTTCCAGAACCGCAACATCACCATGTATAACGACTATATCGCTGGTATTATTTCGGGCGATATTTTCGCAGGCATTTTCGTAAGCCCATTCATCGTTATCTACTGCTAAGACAGGGTTAGCGCCCCTAATCCTCGCCAGTATCGCCAGTACTGCTGTGCCACAACCCATATCCAGGAGCGATTTACCTGCTAATTCTTCGGCAAGGCAATAGCTGATCATCATGTGTGTGGTGGCATGATGAGCAGTGCCAAACGACATTTTCGGCTCTATCAGGAGTTCATAAGCCACATCGGGGCGATGCGGGTGAAAAGGAGCTCTGATATAACATTGTTCTTCGATGAGAACCGGTTCGTAATTGCTTTCCCACACTTCATTCCAGTTGGTATCGGCTATTTCGGATACCGCATATGGTATTCCCTTGATGATATCGTTGTCCAGCAACGGTAAAAGGTGAGAGCCGTAAAGATAAGCCGGAATGTAAGCTTTTAGATCGCCATTTTCGAGATCGAAACTCTCAAAACCAATTTCGGCCAACCGGGCGACAAGAATTTCGGATTGATCCTCATCGTCTGGAGCCGTGCATTTTAATTCAAAATATACCATTGGTATTGTTTAGAGATTTACATTTTTGAGCTACACAATTCCATTTTTTAGATTGGGAAAGAG
>DASVHX010000161.1:0-3533 GCA_036382355.1 Bacteroidales bacterium | reverse complement strand
CGACTGTTTGGGAAAAAGGAACTGGCACAGCTTTCGGTCGTCGACCTGGTATTTATCCTGCTTATCAGCAACTCCGTGCAAAATGCTATGGTGGGACCGGATTCTACTCTCCTGGGAGGACTTGTAGCTGCTTCTTCATTGTTCCTTGTCAATTACGTTCTCAAATATCTTCAGTATCGCTATCCGAAGTTTGGGAAGATAGTACAAGGCGATGCCACAATGCTGGTTTATAAAGGAAAAATCCTGGAATCGCATTTGAAAATAGCAAAAATCAGTGTAGATGAACTCATGGAAGCGGTTCGTGAACATGGCGTAGGTTCTATTAAAGATGTCGATCTGGCTATTATGGAAGTAGATGGAAGCATATCTGTCCTTTCTAATAAATATCAGAAAAAGACAGTAAAACGGCGTCAACCGCACAGACTCCTTACCAAACAGGGTGGATGATAAATAATAGTGCCGGGTGTTCAGTGCCCATTTCCCAGTACATAGTGCATATTGCATAGTGCATAGTGCCGGGTAAAGAAAAAAGCAAGGAGTAAAGAGAAGAGAGCAAAAACGGGTGTTAATAAAGGTGACGGTTATTTATAGCAAAATGTAAAATCTAAAATCTAAAATCCGAATTTCGTACCTTTGCCGCATGGCAAACAACGAAGAAGCATTCAAGAAAATCATTTCCCATGCAAAAGAGTATGGGTTTGTATTTCCCTCGAGCGAAATTTACGACGGCATCAGCGCCGTTTACGACTATGGCCAACAGGGCGTAGAACTCAAGAATAACATCCGTCAGTACTGGTGGAAATCCATGGTTCAGTTCCACGAGAACATCGTTGGCCTCGATTCGGCCATATTCATGCACCCAACCATCTGGAAAGCTTCCGGCCATGTGGATGCCTTTAACGACCCGCTGATCGATAACAAAGATTCGAAAAAGCGTTACCGTGCCGATGTGCTTGTAGAAGATTACATGGCCAAGGTGCAGGATAAGATAGATAAGGAAGTGGAAAAAGCTGCCAAACGTTTTGGTGAAACCTTCGACCGCGAGCAGTATGTTACCACGAATCCGCGGATAATGGAATACCAGGCCAGGATTGATTCCGCAGGGCAGCGGCTCTACAAAGCCATGACCGATAACGACCTTGCCGGCTTTAAACAACTAATAGTTGATCTCGAAATAGTTTGCCCCATCTCCGGCACACGCAATTGGACGGATGTGCGACAGTTCAACCTGATGTTTTCAACGCAGATGGGCTCCCTGAGCGAAGACACGAACGTAATATATCTCCGTCCCGAAACTGCCCAGGGAATATTTGTGAATTACATCAACGTGCAAAAAACCGGCCGTATGAAAATACCATTCGGCATTGCCCAAACAGGAAAAGCTTTCCGCAATGAAATTGTAGCGCGGCAGTTTATTTTCCGCATGCGCGAATTCGAACAGATGGAAATGCAGTATTTCGTTCGTCCGGGCGAAGAACTAAAATGGTTTGAATACTGGAAAGCCGAACGCATGAAATGGCATCTTTCGCTGGGAATGCCTGCCAGCAAATATAAATTCCATAATCACGAAAAACTGGCGCATTATGCCAATGCCGCAGTCGATATTGAATTTGAATTTCCGTTTGGTTTTAAAGAACTCGAAGGAATCCATTCGCGAACTGATTTTGACCTGAATGCGCATCAGCAGTTTTCCGGTAAAAAGCTTCAATATTTCGATCCCGAACTCAATGAAAGTTATGTTCCGTTCGTCGTGGAAACTTCCATCGGCCTCGACCGTACTTTCCTGGCGATACTCAGCCATGCCTATACCGAGGAGAAATTAGCCGATGGCAGTGACCGGGTTGTTTTGCGCCTGCCGCCGGTACTTGCCCCTATAAAAGCAGCCGTGCTGCCACTTGTGGCTAAGGATGGCCTTCCCGAAAAGGCAAGGGATATTATGGATTTGCTTAAAATCGACTATATGTGCCAATACGAAGAAAAAGATTCGATTGGCCGCAGATACCGTCGCCAGGATGCTATTGGAACACCTTATTGTATCACTATCGATCACCAAACGCTTGAGGACAATACGGTTACCATCCGCGAACGTGATACCATGAAGCAGGAACGAATTTCCACTGATAAAATCCCAGCTATCATTCCCGAAAGGATTCGCACGGATAAGTAAATTTCAGGATGTGAAAATTTGAAAATGTGATAATGTGATAATTGGAATTAGTCAACAGATCAGGCATTTGGAACTAGGAACTTGGAACCTGGAACTTACTTCTGTAAAACACAATCCCTATTTCTTATTGAAATCGCTCATTGTGCGGTCCACACCTTGCAGCACAAAGCTTTTGATCATCTCTACGGCCTGAGTTACGCGCGGAATCATGAGCTTTTCCTCATTCTTGTTCCATCTGCCTAGCACATAATCCACCTGGAAGCCATGGGCAAAATCGCTGCCTATTCCAATTCTGAGCCTTGCAAATTCTGAAATACCAAAGGTTTCGATAATATGATTCATTCCATTGTGGCTACCGCCGCTTCCGCGTGGCTTAAGGCGCAGTGCGCCAAGCTCGAGGTCGAGATCGTCGGTAACAACAAGCAAATTCTCCAAAGGAATTTTTTCCTTATCCAACCAGTATTTTACGGCTTTACCACTCAGGTTCATAAAGGTAGTAGGTTTTATCAGGACTAAAGTGCGTCCTTTTATCTTCATTTCGGCAACGGAAGCCAACCTTTGGGTCGTAAACGAAACTTTTGCTTCGCTGGCAAGTGCATCGAGTACCACAAAACCTATGTTGTGACGGGTGTTTGCGTATTCGTCGCCAATATTTCCCAACCCGGCAATCAGAAATTTCATTTCAATATGGATTAAAAAAAGAAGGTATAAAGTTAAGTGTTCTCAACTTTATACCTTCCACAAAATATGCGCATGTATTATTTGGCTGCTTTCGGAGCAGCAGCAGTAGCAGCAGTAGCTTCTGCTTCAGTAGCAGCAACACGGGTAGATTTAACCATGACGATAACAGTGCTTTTAACGTCGAGAAATTCAACGTCTTTCAGCTTCATTTCGCTTACTTTAATTACGCCGCCAATATCGAGGTCGTCAACTTTCACAATGATTTCATCAGGAAGGTTTTCCTGCATTGCGCGAACTTTAAGTTTGCGGAGTTTCGTTATGATTTTTCCGCCCTTCAGCACGCCTGCTGATGTACCCTGTAGTTTCACAGGTATCGCAACAATGACAGGTTTTCCGGGTGTGAGTTCGAGGAAATCGGCATGTAAAATTTTATCGGAGATTGGGTGATACTGCACATCCTGGAGGATGGTATCATATTCCTTGCCACCAACTGTGAGTTTAATAATGTAAGAACCCGGGTTGAAAAGGATCGGATCGAAACTCTTTTCCCCCGTTACAAAATGGATTTGATCTTTGCCACCATATAAAACACATGGTACAGTGCCTTCGATCCGGCATTTCTTTGCATCTTTTTTCCCTACGTTCTCGCGCGGAGAACCGCTAACAGATACTGATTTCATTAATT
>DASVHX010000160.1:0-2236 GCA_036382355.1 Bacteroidales bacterium | reverse complement strand
GTTTATTTCCGGCATCCACATGCATTTCTGTAGCCAGGCGAAGGTCTTCGAAGGCATCTGAAAGGCGGTGTAGGTTCAGTTTTTTAATCGGCCCCGGGGTGTCTTCCTCAGCTTCGTTTGTCAAAATCTCTGACTGAATTTTATCCAGCATAAACTCTCCAGGATTGGGATGATGGTTGGTGCCCAGCACAATAGTGCGGCGTGAAGCAACATCGGCTTGTTTCTGGGCAGCTGCTTTCTCCACTTCATCCTGCACATAACCTTCATGAATGGCTTCAATCATTCCGCCTTTGTCTTCTACGTTCAGGAACAAGGCCCATGCGGCATTAGCGATAGAGGCTGTGAGGTTTTCGATATAATATGATCCTGCCGAAGGGTCAACCACTTTATCGAGGTAGCTTTCCTCTTTAAGGATAATTTGCTGATTGCGGGAGATACGCTGCGAAAATTCGTCGGATTCCTTATAAAATATATCAAATGGATCGATACTCATGGAGTTGGCACCACCAATGGCTGCCGACATAGCTTCGGTTGTGCTGCGCAGCAGGTTCACATAAGGATCGTATATCGTCTTGTTCCAGCCGGAGGTAGAACTGTGGATAAACATTTTGGCAGCATCGTCGCTATCCGGTTGGTATTTTTTTACAATATGGGCCCACAGCATGCGTGCTGCGCGTAAGCGGGCTATCTCGATAAAATACGATGAACCAACAGAAAAGGAAAACTGCAAATGTGGGCCGATGTTTGAGGCATCAAATCCCTTGTCATTAAGAGCAGCCAGGTATTCGTTTCCGGATGCAAGGCTGAATGCCAGTTCCTGAATGGCAGTGGCACCTGCATTATGGAAATAACTTCCATTGACCGACAAAACGCGTAATCCTGGAAATTCCTGGTTGGCACGACTAACAAGAGATGAAGCTTCGGTCATATTCTTCTCCGGACTCACATAAAAGCGTCCGTATAGCAGTGCATAGCTTATTGGGTCGAAATCGAGCGATCCTTTTAATTGCGTAGAATCGAGTTTTGATGCTTTAAAATACTTAGCAAGGTAATCAAGTAATTTCGAATATGATGCAGCAGAATGCATATGAATGTTGACTTTGGAAAGGTCAATATTCTGGAATAAAAGTTCGAAATCGGCTGCTGAATGAATTTTGCTTGTATCGAAACCAATTGCTGTGGCACCGCGCGAAATGGCATCGACCGCCAAAGTGTTGGCAACTGCCGGGTCGGTAATATCAAAATCCTGGCGAATGAGCCATGCATTACCGTTAGTGTGAATGCCTCGGGTAAACGGATAACAGCCCGGCATTCCTTCCAGCCATTTCAATTGCTCAAGGTCTTCGCTACGGTAATAGGGCTTCACAGAAAAGCCTTCATCGGTTCTCCAGATAAGCTTTTTATCATAATCGGCGCCTTTCAGGTCTGCGAAAATCTTGGCTTCCCACTCCGGGGTTGATATCGGTGGAAACTCAGAAAAAAGCCTTTTCTCTTTAAGTGTCTGATCCATATAATGAATTTCTTTGAGATTGCACGGTGAGTTGTCGGAGATATTTCGCGGCAGCAAATCGGGATCGTATTATGCTGCAAAGGTATAATAATCCCGGATATAAGCTTTTTCAACAGATATGTTTATGATAGCCGACGAATTAAAATTTGCAATTCATAAGTGCCAGGAATGTAATGTAGAGTGCATGAAGTTATTAGCGTCTGGAGTGTCTGGGTTCTGATTTCATGTAATAAATAATGTATCTTGGATACACTGAGTTTTAGCTCACTTTAGGTGCTTTAAGTAACGGATAGTATCCGGGAAATTAATTCAAGGTTGAAAAGAAACCTGCAGACCTTAAATTCCCTGGCGTGCAAACAAATCATATTACAGATGGTTTTACATTAGTTAAGTGATTTTTTTATGCGGATAATCATTAGCGGAGCAAATGGTTTTATCGGTAGCAATCTTAAAGTTGTTATGAAGCAAAGAGGGTGGAAGGTAATTCCACTCGATCGTGCCGATTTTGATCAGGGAACAGGTCACCTGGTGCAAAAAATAAGCGGGGCAGATGTGGTGATCAACCTCGCAGGTGCCCCGATAGTGCATCGCTGGTCAGAGGCCTATAAGGAAGAATTGCGCGACAGTCGCATAATTACTACGCGAAAACTTATGGATGCAATGGTTGTGACGGCGCAAATCCCTAAATTGTTTATTTCAACATCAGCCATTGGAATATATGCTGAA
>DASVHX010000159.1:0-4318 GCA_036382355.1 Bacteroidales bacterium | reverse complement strand
CCAGGCCAGGCTTAGTCCGCCTTCACTCGGACAAGTTGCCGGCGAAGCTTCACTGGAAACTCCTGAGAGTTATTTTAAAGAAGTATACGACGAATATATTGCGCGACGCAATTACGTAATCGAAGCGCTGAACAAGATCGACGGTGTTTTCGCGCCCATGCCGAAAGGGGCTTTCTATGCAATAATTAGCTTGCCCGTAAATGATGCCGATGATTTTTGTCAATGGCTGCTCGAATCCTTCAGTTACCAGGGAGAAACAGTGATGCTGGCTCCTGCTTCAGGATTTTATGCAACACCGGGGCTTGGCCGCAACGAAGCCCGAATTGCCTATGTTCTTAAAATAGACGATTTGAAAAGTGCAGTTAAATGCCTTGAGGAAGCACTTAAGGTTTACCCTGGAAGAATAGCTAAATAACTAACCATTCCCATTTATAAGCTGAAACAAGCCTTAGAATATTTTAGGGTAATTGGCTGGATCCACGTCGTGCATCAGGTTGTAGACGGCATCAAATACATCTTCAGCATTAGGATTTGAGAAGTAATCGCCATCGGTGCCATATGCAGCCCGATGAGCCTGTGCTGTGACAGTACGCGGTTCGGTATCGAGGTAATAATAGCCCTTTTGTTCCTCCAGCACTTTCTGCATCATATAGGCGGTGGCACCACCAGGCACATCTTCATCGAAAAAGACAATCTTATTCGTCTTCTTCAGCGATTCTACTATAGAATGGTTTACATCAAATGGTTCGAGCGATTGCACATCGATGAGCTCGGCTGAAATAGCGAAATCGCGCAATTGAGCTACGGCATCCTGAGCAATCCGCACGCAGGAACCATAGGTAACGATGGTAATATCACTGCCTGCCTCAATCACTTCAGGTATACCAACCGGAATAAGGAATTCTCCTATATTCTCAGGCATTTTTTCCTTCAGGCGATAAGCATTTAAGGGTTCGATGATAAGCGCCGGTTCGTCGCAGTGCAACATCGTATTATAAAACCCTGCCGCCCGCGTCATATCGCGCGGCACCAGCACATGAATTCCCCTGATGGAATTGATAACCATACTCAACGGAGAACCGGAATGCCAGATACCTTCGAGCCTGTGTCCGCGTGTAGTGATAATCAACGGCGCTTTTTGTCCGCCGCGCGTGCGATAAAGCAATGTTGCCAGATCGTCGCTTAATACCTGCAAGCCATACAACAGATAATCGAAATACTGAATTTCAGCCACCGGACGGAGGCCACGCATGGCCATTCCTATCCCCTGCCCTATGATAGTTGTCTCGCGAATGCCGGTATCGAAAATCCTGTTCTCTCCATATTTTACCTGCAATCCTTCGTAGGTTTGGTTCACACCGCCAATCTTTCCAACATCTTCGCCAAATATTACAACCTTAGGATCCCGCTCCAGGTTATGGTCCCAATTTTCGCGCAGGATCTCCCTACCGGGAACAAGTGGTGAATCTAATGAATATACCGGAGCAATGCCTTGGATCAATGCTGCCGCTTCTGACGACTCACTGTAAAGATGTGAACTATAACGGATACGGCTATCGGCCATTTCGAGCTTTAGCCATTTGGTGACATTGATTTTTAATGAATTTGAAGGATTGGAACAGGAATCGCATATAAGACGCAGGATTTTCTTTGCTGCCGACATGATATCTTTACGGCAAGGCTCTGCAATTATACGTAAATCGTGTTTTATATGATCAATCCTGGCTGTTTTTGCGCAATTACATGTAGTAACATCGGCCAGTTGAAGAAACTCGCCACGCATCTTCATCAAGGGCTTGATATAATTATTCCATGCCTTCCGGCGCGTAAGTTTAACTTTCTCTATCGCTAAGCGCTCAATTTCATCAAGATCCGGGGCATCTGCAATTCCTGATGAAATAATCCATTCGCGCATCTTTACAATACAGTCGTATTCTTTCTCCCAATCGAGCTGTTTTTTCGATTTGTAGCGTTCGTGCGATCCTGAAGTGGAATGCCCTTGGGGTTGCGTCATTTCAGTAATGTGGAAAAGCACCGGCACATGATCCCGACGGCATATATCAATACCCTTTTCATACATCCGGCACAAGCCATGGTAATCCCAACCTTTCGCTTGCATTATTTCAAACCCATCGCCATTTTCATCTTTTTTGAAACCGGCGAGAACAGTTGAAATATTGTGTTTGGTAGTTTGCAGTTTATTTGGAACTGAAATCCCCCATCCATCATCCCAAACGGAGATAGCCATAGGTATCTGCAATACACCTGCTGCATTAATGGTTTCGAAGAAATGTCCTTCGGATGTGCTGGCGTCGCCGATTGTGCCAAATGAAACTTCATTTCCATGATCGGAAAACGTCGACAAACCGTTCAAAGCAGGGTTCTGCCTGAATAACCTGGAAGCCAGTGCCAGGCCCAGAAGGCGTGGCATCTGTCCGGCGGTAGGTGAAATATCGGATGAAGAGTTTTTTTGATGCGCCAAATCTTTCCATTCTCCATTCTCCTGCAAGCTACGTGTGGAAAAATGATTATTCATTAACCGGCCTGCATTGCCCGGATTAAATTCATGATCGGTATCACCATATATCTGGGCAAAGAATTCTTCGAGTGAGAACATGCCGGTCGCCAGCATAAATGTTTGATCGCGGTAGTAACCCGAACGCCAGTCGCCGGGCCGAAATACTCTGGCCATTGCAAGCTGGGCAATTTCCTTACCATCACCAAAAATGCCAAACTTTCCTTTCCCGGTAAGCACTTCACGGCGTCCCAGCAAACTTGCCTGACGGCTTTCGTTGGCTAACCGGTAGTCATCAAGAACCTGCTGACGGCTAAAATCATTTTTAACAACGCATTTGTCTGTTTTCACTCCCAACTTAATAGCATTACTAAATTCACGCATCAGCAATTCGGTTTATTCTTTAACAAAATTAAGTTATTATGGTTCATATGGCAGACATGGAACCGATAATACTCAATGAAACAGAAAAGAAGAGAAGTTAAAGATATAATTGAATTATGAAGATTAATAATTTTCAGCCAGGATTTCAAAATATGCCTGTGGATGCTCACAACCCGGGCAATTTTTTAGCGCGCGTTCACTTTCGTATATCAATCCGCATTTCCTGCAAATCCATTTGACTTTTTTCTCGCGACGAAATACGCGGTCGTTAACAATATTATCTGCCAGGATATTAAATTTCTGCGAATAGAAGGTTTTGATTTGGCGAAAAAGTTTGAGTTTGGTAGCGATCTGCTTAAAACCCTCATCCCAGGCTGTCTTCTCAAATTGCGCATACAATTCAATTGCTTCATTTTGTTCAGATGAAGCGGCTTGCCTGAGATTATCGAGTGTCGAGCCGATTGGCGGAATCGCGAATGTGGAATTCATTTTCACCGAAATACTTTCGAGGAAGCGGAATATTGTTTTTGTATGCGACTTCTTCTGTTCGGCTATTTCCAGGAAAATTGCAGCCATTTGTTCAAAGCCATCCTTCTTGGCTTGCTTGGCAAACCAGGAATATTTTTGAATGGTCTGCGTTTCAATAGCCAGAGCCTGAATGAGATTTATTGCTGTCAGAGATTCTTTTATATCTATCATACGATACTATTATTAAAAATTAAATTCTGATAAACACCAACAAGAATTGCAATTAGCAGGAAACGTAAGGACTTGCAGGTATTGTACTACCAATGTCAGGAAGTGCTAAGATAATTCATTTTCGATTCAGCGTCAAAAAAACCATGGAGGCACATAGAACACAGAGAACCACAGATATATTTCCTGTGTAACTTTGTGATCTCCGTGCCTCCGTGGTGAATATTTTTAAATATTAAAGCCTCAAAACGCAAGAGGCTGCAGAAACAATGTAATCTTTTTAAATGATATCAATATCTCAATATAATCAGATAAACGCAATTGTTTAATTCCCTTTTATCCAATTAACGATTTTGTCGATCTCAGGACTTTCTTTTGGTGCAACCACCCCGATCAGTTTGCCATTTTCATCAATCATGAACTTTTGAAAATTCCAGGTGACCCCGGAATCCATTACACCATTTTCCTCTTTTGACGTGAGCCATTTATAGATGGGATCCATATCATCACCTTTTACGGATATTTTTTCCATCATTGGGAAAGTAACCTTATAATTCTCGGTGCAGTAGGCTTGAATCTCCTTGTTAGTTCCAGGTTCCTGGCCTCCAAAATTATTGGCCGGAAATCCAATGACTACAAAGCCTTTAGATTTGTACTGATCGTAAAGTGCCTGAAGTTTTGCGTACTGTGGTGTGTTCCCGCAATGAGAAGCTGTATTCACCA
>DASVHX010000158.1:0-6596 GCA_036382355.1 Bacteroidales bacterium | reverse complement strand
GTTTAACCGTTATTTAGCAACCGGTGATTCCCCGGTCTTAAGATTCTTTTCAGGAACAACAGTACCATCAGTTTTTTCAATTACATTACCGATAATCTTCAATACAATAGGTGAATTGCTTGCATTTGAAGTAACAGTAATGGTCTTGTTGATGGGGCCCAGGCGCTCAGTAGCATATTTTACTTTGATCACAGCACTTTTTCCCTTCAAAATTGGCTCTTTTGGCCAGTCGGGAACAGTACAACCGCATGAAGACTGACAGTTGGACAGGATGAGAGGCTCTACACCTGTGTTCTTGAATTCGAATTCGCAGTTACCATCCCCGCCTTTGTTAATTGTACCATAATCGTGCACAATCTTGGAGAAAGTAATCACGGGAGCATTAGGGTTTACAACTACAGCAGGCTGCGCAACAGCTGGTTGCGTTGTGGTTTGAGCCTGCAAGGTTACAAGTGCAAACAGAACGATACTCAAAGATAGAATAACTCTTTTCATTTGATAAATTTATTAAGGTTTGTGTTCAGGTTAACTGTGAATGAATGAAGCAAATTTACAAATATTATAAATCAACTCCATTACATTATGATTTTTTATGAATTACCAAAAGTCATACCAAAAAGATAGTCTGGAATAAAAAATCCAATTATCTGGAAAATTCCAGCAATGGGGTGCAGAAATTACTACCTTTACTTTAAATCCGGCGGAAGCTGATAAGCAGGAAAGAAATATCAATCTGTTTATGCTCAAGAGAATTGTGTTCATGCTGGTAATAGCATGTATTGTAAATGGCGGCTGTTCCAGCGCAAAAAAAGGCCAGCAATTCACTTACAATGCGCCTAAAGTGACAGGACCAAAAACTTACATTTATAAAACCCGCGGGGATTATAATATGCAAGTTCCAATTGGTCTGTCGGCCGATAAAAAGACAATCCTCTCTTATCCGGACATAAAGGATGTTTTTACAAATGGCATACTTGCAACCCCAACAATGCTATATGGCGGTTTTCTGCTTGATAACCGCGGGATTTCGAACAATGTAGCGTTTTTGAAACTCACGTACCAGCAATATGTTGCTTTGCCAGCTACACCAAACCCCGATTCCCTTTTCAATCTTATTCTGGATAACGATCCTTTGACCGTTCTTTACGACTGTGGCAGAAAGAGTGATTATCAAAACCTTATTGAGGACCTCAATAACCTGATTAAAAATAAAGACTTCACTAAATTTAATAAATTGAAATAGGTTGAATCTCTGGCAAATCATGTGCTGTATAGTTCCGTTTTAAACCGGATGATTTAAGATATGTAGAATTTTATATATTTACACTTTTTTTGTATAAAAAAGAAATGATCCTCAATCTTTTAAGACATCTTAGACAAATACGATTTGAACGAAAAACCAAAATTGATGCGCGAACTGGACGGCAAAAGCCTTTATTATAGTTTCCTGGCCGGCGCCGAACGCATATTCGAAAATCAAAACCTGATAAATAAAATAAACGTTTTTCCGGTTGCGGATGCCGATACAGGTACAAACCTGGCATCCACTATGCGTTCCATAATCGATAGCCCCATCCCGACTGACAATATCAGGGTGACCGCTATTGCATTGGCTGATGCTGCATTGGTTGGAGCACGTGGCAATTCAGGGATTATTTTCGCACAGTTTCTATATGGCTTTAGTAGCGGAATTGACAGTGAAGTATCGCTTACAGTTGAGACATTTGCTAATAACATGCGCAATGCCGTTCGTTATGCTTACGAATCTATAGCCAATCCTGTAGAAGGTACCATGATTACTGTCATTAAAGAGTGGGCTGAGTTTCTGTATGCGATGAAGGAACTAATCGACGATTTTGTGGAGTTGCTCATCAAATCCTATGTAAAAGCCAAAGAATCATTACAGCGCACCACGCTTCAGTTGGAAGTTCTCCGGAAAGCAAATGTTGTGGATGCAGGAGCCAAAGGATTTGTGGTATTCCTGGAAGGAATGCTCGACTTTTTCGAGAACCGGGCCGAACGAAAGCATGTGGAGGTTGGTAATGAAGTTTCGCTCATCGATATGGAAACCATCTCGCATGAAGAAATCACATTCCGCTATTGCAGCGAAGCACTTATTTCTTTTCCCGACGAAAAACTGAACCATAAAGAAATCATCCGCGAACATATTTCTTCTATGGGCGATTCACTTGTCATTGCAGGATCTCCCAGGAAAATGCGCATTCATATCCATACCGACCACCCCGTTGAACTCTTTAGCTTTCTGGCTAAGCAGGGTACAATCATCTACCAGAAAGTGGATGATATGGTGATGCAAAATGAAATAGCTTCTAACCGCAAAGCGAACATAGGATTATTGACTGATTCTACCTGCGATCTGCCGGATCATCTGCTCGAAAAATACCAGATCCAGGTTGTACCGTTGAGCGTTCATGTGGGTGATAACTATTTCCTCGACCGCACTACAATTACGCCAGAGACATTCTACGACATGCTCGACAATTCCCCGGAATATCCCAGTACCTCGCAGCCAACCTACAAGGATTTCATCAATAAATACGCCTTTCTCAGCACACATTACGAATCGCTGATCGCATTGCACCTTACTAAAAACATGAGTGGCACTTTTTCCAACAGCGAGCGTGCTGCCCTCGCCGTAAGCGAGCAATCGCACAAACGTATCTCGGTGGTTAATTCAAACCGTATTTCGAGCGCTTTAGGCCTGGCCGTATTGCGCGCTGCCAGGGCTATTGAAGCCGGTGCTTCGCACGATGAGGTTCTGGAGCAGATGCAAACCTGGATTGCCAAGAATAAGCTTTATGTGAGTGCACGCTCCACAAAATACCTGGTGAAAAGCGGAAGGCTCAGCCAGACAAAAGGCCTTATCGGAAAACTATTGAATGTAAAACCCATCATAACCATTGACGACGAAGGCCGTGCTGATGTGATCGCAAAGCCATTCACCGAAAAAGCCTGTATGACGCGTATCATGCGGGAGATTGAGAAACATATGCAAACCCGCAAGGTATGGGGATATGCAATCTCCCACATCCGCAACCAGGAACTTGCAGACGTGTATGCAAGGAAACTGGAAGAACTCACCGGGAACCCGGCTGAATTCATCAATCATGCATCTCCTGTGCTTGGCGTTAATGGTGGTCCCGGTATTGTTGTTGTTTCTGTGATGTTCGAATAAACTCATTTTCTTTAACATGCTTCAATTGATTGCCTGGTCGGCCTTCATCATCGTTTTTTATATGACGGTTATTTTCCTGCTCGCGCAGAGTTTGCAGGATAATTCAATAGTGGATATTGGCTGGGGAATCGGATTTATATTCATTACCATCTTCACGCTTTTCGCAGAAGAGATCAATTTCCGGAAGATTCTTATCAGCAGCCTTATCTTCATATGGGGATGCAGACTTTCAGCGCATATCTTCATACGCAACCACGGACGCGGCGAGGATTTTCGCTACAGGAACTGGCGCAATAAATGGAAGCGCTTTCAACTGCGGAGTTATTTCCAGATATTCCTGTTGCAGGGATTTATCATGCTCATCGTCGCCTTGCCCATCATATGGGTAAATGCCGCTGCTCCCCGTAGTTTTGGTTTCTATGATACGATTGGCCTCACAATTTTCCTTTGTGGGTTCTTTATAGAGGTTAAAGGAGATTGGCAACTGATCCAGTTCAAAAAGCAACCTGAGAATGCCGGAAAACTCATGACTTTAGGTCTCTGGCAATACACCCGCCACCCGAATTATTTTGGCGAAGCGTTGCTTTGGTGGGGAATATGGCTGTTTGCCATTCACGAAATTAATGGACTCTTCACTATCATCGCGCCACTTACAGTTACTTTACTGTTGCGTTTTATCTCAGGAGTACCCCTGCTCGAAAAGAAGTATGTGGGCCGGCCTGATTGGGAAGCCTACAAGGCAAAAACACCGGTTTTTATTCCTTTCCTGAAATAATCTTTCTGCTTCTTTCCGTCCAATAAGGCTATTATCCCTTTCCTTTTCATAATTTAGCTCCCGAATTGAGAGGAATAAGAGGATTCAATTACTTTGCTATTATAATTGCTTTCTCAGAAAGCATTTGTGACGTCCTTAGATTTACTTTACCAAATGACATTTTAACTATAGTACCAAAAGTCTTCATTACTGCAAATTCCAGTTACTTCGCGGGCAATTAAAGACAAAGATTAATTGCCTCTTTTCAATTTATCATTCATTTGCAAAACTCAGGTTATGATTGCCAGCCAACTTCTAAACCCCAAAAGTATTGTTGTAATCGGAGGCTCGAACGATGTTTCGAAGCCAGGAGGAAAAGTGTTAAAGAACCTGCTCGATCAGGGTTTTAGCGGACAGCTTTACGTTACCAATCCAAAGGAAACGCAGGTACAGGGCATTAAATGTTATACCGGTGCAAAGGACCTGCCAGATGTGGACCTTGCCATCCTTGCTATTGCTGCAAAGTATTGTCCCGAAACCGTCGAAATCCTTGCCAGGGAGAAAAGCACAAAAGGCTTCGTCATTCTTTCGGCCGGTTTCCACGAGGAAAGCAAAGAAGGTGGAGTTCTCGAAAACCAGATTGTCGATACAATTAACAGTGTAGGAGGAAGCCTCATAGGTCCCAATTGCATAGGATTGATGAACCAATACCACACTTCGGTATTTTCCTTGCCCATCCCAAAACTCGATCCCAAAGGTGTCGATTTAATTTCAGGCTCGGGAGCTACCGCAGTGTTTATTATAGAAACCAGCATCTCCAAAGGGCTTACATTCTCCAGTGTATATTCCGTGGGAAACAGCGCCCAGTTGGGCGTGGAGGATATCCTGAAGCATCTCGACGAATCCTTTGATCCGGGTACCAGCTCAAGGGTTAAAATGCTGTATATCGAAAGCATCAACAATCCGGCAATGTTGCTGAAACACGCTTCCTCTCTCATAAATAAAGGTTGCCACATAGCCGCCATAAAAGCCGGAAGTTCGTCGGCAGGCAGTCGCGCCGCATTATCGCATACCGGCGCGTTGGCCAGCCCGGATGTGGCTGTTGATGCACTCTTCCGCAAGGCTGGCATTGTTCGCTGTTACAGCCGCGAGGAACTGGCAACCGTCGCTTCTATATTTATGCATAAAGAATTACATGGTCGCAATATTGCTATCATTACGCATGCCGGTGGACCAGCCGTAATGCTCACAGATGCATTGTCGGCAGGCGGTATGGAAATACCTAAACTCGAAAGCCCGGAACTGCTGGCCAAACTCTTTCCCGGATCATCCGTGGCAAATCCTATCGACTTCCTGGCCACCGGCACCGCCGAACAACTGGGCGAGATTATTGAATACTGCGATAAGCAATTCGGCAATATCGACGGCATGGCCGTTATCTTTGGCAGCCCGGGCTTGTTCGAAGTATACGATGTGTACAAAGTTCTCCACGAAAAAATGCTTTCCTGCAATAAACCTATATTTCCCATTCTCCCTTCAATCATTAATGTTAGAAAGGAGATCGACTATTTCCTTTCGCTCGGGCGCATCAATTTCCCCGACGAAGTGGCATTTGGGAATGCACTTTGCAAAGTTTATAACACACCGAAACCTGCTATTGCAGCAGTCGCTCCGGAAGGAATAGATGTGGCCCGCATCCGCAGGGTAATCGATGGAGCTGCCGACGGCTACCTGTCGCCTGCTGCTGTTGGCGAGTTGCTTGATGCGGCTGGCATACCCCGTGCAGGCGAAGCTTTGGCCACAACAAAGGAGGAAGCCATTAAAGCTGCAGATAGACTGGGATTGCCGGTGGTAATGAAGGTCGTTGGCCCAATCCACAAATCAGATGTGGGCGGTGTAGTGCTCAATGTTAATGATTTCGACACGATAGCCGTCGAGTTCGATCGCATGATAAAAATTAAGGACACAAATGCCATCCTGTTGCAACCGATGCTCAGCGGTACCGAGCTATTCACCGGAGCCAAGTTCGAACCCGGGTTCGGGCACATGGTGTTATGCGGACTGGGAGGCATATTTATCGAAGTACTCAAGGATGTGAATGCCGGCATTGCCCCGCTTAGCGAGGACGAAGCGTTATGGATGATCCGTGGACTAAAAGGTTATGCCATCCTGAAAGGAACGCGCGGACAGAAGGGTGTTAATGAAATGCATTTTGCCGATGTTGTGGTAAGGCTGTCAGCTTTATTGGGTATTGCTCCTGAGATTACTGAACTTGATCTGAATCCTTTGCTGGGAACTCCTGAAAGGGTGGTGGCTGTGGATGCGAGGATTTGCTTGAAGAAGTGAGCAGAAAGCAGAAAGTATAAAGTATAAAGTAGAAAGTAGAAAGTAGAAAGTAGAAAGTAGAAAGTAGAAAGTAGAAAGTAGAAAGTAGAAAGTGCAAGTACTTAGAAGTGATAGGTCTATTTGTTAAAATGCAGGCAGAGCCTGAAGGATAGAACGAACGGGGCGGAGCCTCGGCAGAGCTAACTGGATGAGCTTTTTTATTGGTTGTGCTATTTGGAATTAATTTGGACTATCAGGTGTTTTTTCTTAAACTTTTGGCTTAATTCCTTTTGGATGCGCAGGTGGAATTGGAATTGTGTA
>DASVHX010000157.1:0-5600 GCA_036382355.1 Bacteroidales bacterium | reverse complement strand
TTGATAATAGGCGATCTCCATTAGTGAATCAAGTCTTGCAATTACATTAAATTCCGATTTAGATCCATTGAAATTTGTAACTCTTATTTTTATTTCCTTATTGGGTGTTAAATCATCAAGATTTAAAATATCGAAGGTTTCATCTCCTTTTAAGCCAAGAGAAGAGATGTTGTCGTCTTTATTAAATTGAAGAGGTAAAACTCCCATACCCACCAGATTACTCCTGTGTATCCGTTCAAAATTTTCGGCAATTATGGCACGCACCCCTAATAGTGATACTCCTTTTGCCGCCCAATCGCGTGAGGAGCCACTTCCATATTCTTTGCCTGCAAGAATGACCAGGGGAGTATGATCTTCACTGTATTTCATGGCTGCATCAAACACCGTCATTGTCTTACCACTGGGGAAGTGCATTGTCAATCCACCTTCCTTATCAACTAATTCATTCTTTAAGCGAACATTGGCATAAGTTCCTCTCATCATTACCTCATGGTTTCCCCGACGCGAACCGTATGAATTAAAATCCTTTTTATCAACACCTTGTGCTTTGAGATATTCGCCAGCCGGGGAATTTTCTGCAATGAACCCTGCAGGTGAAATATGATCGGTTGTAATTGAATCGCCTAATTTCAGGAGGACCCTTGCTGATATGATATCCGGAATCCTGTCAGGCTCTATGGAAATGTCCTTAAAGAAGGGGGCTTCTTTGAGGTAGGAAGAATTTTCATCCCATTGATATATATCACTTTTTGGAGTATTCAGTATTTCCCATTTTTCATCACCCTGAAAAATGCTTTTATAATTCGATATGAAATCTTTGGAATCCAGTACCTTATTCATAACAGTCTGGATCTCTTTCATGGTAGGCCAGATGTCTCTTAAATATACCGGTTCAAGATTCGGATCAAATCCCAGTGGTTCGTTTTGAAAATCAATATCGATCCTCCCGGGTATGGCATAAGCAACTACAAGAGGTGGAGAGGCTAAAAAATTCATTTTTATAAGCGGATGTATTCTCGCTTCAAAATTTCTGTTCCCCGAAAGAACCGAGGCAACTACTAACTTATTTTCTATAATTGCTTTGTTAATATGAACAGGTAATGGCCCGCTATTCCCAATACATGTAGTGCAACCATATCCAACTGTGTGAAAACCCAACGCCTCCAGAAATGGAAGCAAATTGGCTTTTTCCAGATAATCGGTCACTACTTTTGATCCAGGGGCAAGACTTGTTTTAACCCAGGGTTTTGTCATCAGCCCTCTTTCAACAGCTTTCCTGGCAAGTAATCCGGCTGCTACCATAACACTTGGATTAGAAGTGTTTGTACAGCTGGTAATTGCAGCAATTACCACCGATCCGTCACTGATAAGAAATTCTGAGTTATCTACTTTAATTTTTACACTTTGAAGGCCGTTCTTTTTTTCTGGTTTCGACTCTATTTCAATACCGGCTGCCTTAATTCTTTGATGCCCTGAGTCTGATTCCAGGATATTTTCTTCGGAATGCCCACCTTCGTTTGACCATCCTCCTTCGGCTCTTTCATCCAAAGCGACATATTCTCTCTCATAGCTGCTTTTCAAAATATCAATAAACCTGTTTTTTACATTGGTCAGTGCGATTTTGTCCTGGGGTCGTTTCGGACCCGCAATTGATGGTTCTATATCACTTAAATTCAATTCTATAACCTCGGTAAATTTTATCTTATCTTCATTTTCGCGCCATAAAAGGTTTGTTTTCAAATATTTTTCTATTGTTTCTATTTGTTTTTCGTCTCTTCCGGTAATCCTTAGGTATTGCAATGTCTTATGATCAGAGGGAAAATAGGTTACGGTGCATCCAAACTCAGGCGACATGTTGGAAATTGTTGCCCTGTCGGGCACTGTCAGATTACTTAAACCATTGCCAAATACTTCAACAAATTTTCCAACAACGCCTTTCTTTCTTAATAGTTCTGCTACGGATAATACTAAATCTGTTGACGTTGTTCCTTCTTTTAAATTTCCAGTCAGTTTTAATCCAACCACTTCCGGAAGCATAATATAAATGGGCTGTCCGAGCATTACAGCTTCAGCTTCTATCCCACCAACGCCCCATCCAATTACGCCAATTCCATTTACCATTGGAGTATGAGAATCCGTACCTACCAATGTATCCGGAAATATAATTCCATTTCTCACCGTAACGACTTTTGCCAGGTATTCGAGATTAACCTGGTGACATATTCCCATGCCGGGAGGCAGTACATTGAAGTTTTCAAACGATGATTTGGCCCATTTTAACAAAGAGTACCGCTCATGATTGCGTTCATATTCCAGGGCTACATTTCGTTGATAAGCATAGTTTGTGCCATAAAAATCGACTTGAACAGAATGGTCGATTACCAGGTCAACCGGAACCTGGGGATTAATTAGTTTAGGGTTTTTATTCTTGCGGGCTACCTCCGATCGTATGGACGCAATATCCACAACTGATGGGATACCGGTAAAATCCTGCATCAAAACCCTTGCAGGTAAAAATGGTATTTCGTTATGCGCCTGCTTTGGATTCCAGTTTAAGATATTATCCAGATGAATTTTATTGAAACTATTGCTGTTAAAATTTCGAATTACATTTTCCAGCAAGATTCGGATAGAAAAGGGAAATTCCTCAACATCATGGCCATCCTTGAGAAGTTCCTTCAGATCATAATATTTAAATTTACCAACAGGCGTTGTTATAATCTTACGTATTTGGGAAATTCCATCCATAAATTACAGTTTAATATTCTTAAATGATTGAACAAACACTTATTAATAAAGTTTTAAGTTTTGAAAACAAAGATTCAACCGTAAGTTAAATTAATATAAAGGCTGATTTTATAGAAGGATGAGCGGTTGTGAGGATGATTTGTAGATTTATTAAAACAGCCTTAAAAGAACCTTTACTAAATTTAGGGAGAGAAATAAGATGTTAGGCAAATTGTTGTGCTAAAAAAAACCACCTACAACTAAAACGTTGTAAGTGGCTGATTCTCTGCTCCCCCTTCAGGACTTGAACCTGAGACCCTCTGATTAACAGTCAGATGCTCTAACCAACTGAGCTAAGGAGGATTATGCTTTTCTTCCCTCTAAAGGGACTGCAAAATTAAACTATCGTGACAAATAAACAATACCTTTGTCAAAAATAAATGAAACCTTTAATTCCCTTATCTTTCCATGAGTATAGTTGTAGTTGGTACTGTTGCTTTTGATGCAATAGAAACGCCTTTCGGCAAAACTGATAAAATCCTTGGCGGCGCTGCTACCTTTATTGGTCTTTCAGCTTCAAATTTTGCCACAAACATTAATATTGTTTCAGTTGTGGGTGATGATTTCCCTGCTGAATATATCGATCTGTTGAAACAACACCACATTAATACCGATGGCCTACAGGTGATCAAAAATGGTAAAACCTTCTTTTGGTCAGGCCGGTATCACAATGATATGAATACCCGCGACACCTTGACTACTGATCTTAACGTGCTGGCTGATTTCGATCCCGTGCTGCCTGCTTCCTACCTGGATAGCAATTTTTTGATGTTGGGAAACCTAACGCCTACCATTCAGAAACGTGTGATCCAACAGTTTCCTCGCCGGCCAAAACTTATCGTGATGGATACCATGGATTTTTGGATGAACTCTGCATGGGACGACCTGGTAGAAGTTATAGGAATGGTTGATATACTTACTATTAATGATGCAGAAGCGCGTCAAATGTCGGGTGAATATTCGCTTGTGAAAGCTGCTCAGAAAATCCTGACTATGGGTCCGAAATTTTTGGTGATAAAGAAAGGCGAACATGGTGCCTTACTCTTTCATGGTGATAAGGTGTTCTTTGCTCCTGCCCTGCTCCTGGAAGAAGTATTTGATCCTACTGGTGCCGGAGATACATTTGCCGGCGGATTTATTGGCTACCTTGCTAAAACGAATGATATCTCATTCGAAAACATGAAGAGCGCTCTTATTTACGGCTCAGCTATGGCTTCGTTTTCAGTAGAAAAATTCGGGACAGAAGGCCTTATTGGCTTATCAAAGAAAGATATTGAAGATCGTATTCAGCTTTTTGTCAATATGGTTCAGTTCGACATATCGCTTGTTAACACCTAAATAAAAACCGCTATAGATCACGCAATAACATGATTTATAGCGATTTTTCATTCCTGCCTGTTAATATTGGTTTATTAACGCAACATTTTCAGATAATTTACTTCACTATCCGTAAGGAAGCGCCATCTGCCACGCGGGAGATCCTTCTTTGTGAGTCCTGCAAAAGAAACCCTGTCGAGTTTCGCTACATCGTATTCCAGCACTTCGAAAATCCGGCGTACAACGCGGTTCTTTCCTGAATGTAATTCGATGCCGATTTCCCTTTTGCTTTCTCCGGTATAAGCTATTTCGTCAGCTTTTACAACGCCATCTTCCAGCTCAATTCCTTCGCTAATGCGTATCATGTCGCTTTTGGTTAGCGCCTTGTCAAGCTCAACGTGATATATCTTTTTTACTTTATGTCGCGGATGGGTGAGTTTTTTGGCCAAATCGCCATCGTTGGTGAGCAACAACAGCCCGGTGGTATTTCGGTCCAGGCGGCCAACCGGATAAATCCTTTCGCGGCATGCATCGCTTACCAGTTCCATTACCGTTTTGCGGTCGTATGGGTCTTCACTGGTTGTAATATAACCTTTGGGTTTGTTCAGCAGCACATACATCATCTTTTCGCCGGCAAGTGTTTGATCGCCATACTGCACTTTATCGCGCGGCCCAACCCTGACTCCCAATTCGGTAACAACAATTCCGTTTACTTTAATTGCACCCGCCTGAATAAGCACGTCAGCTTCTCTTCGCGAACACACACCTGCATTGGCAATAAATTTATTAAGCCTGATCGATTCTGCCTCTGTGCGCCTGGCTGGTCTGGCGGAAGGCGATTTATCATAGCTTGATGCTTCAGAACGCGCATCATCTCCGGATTGTTTCGGTTGGTATGGTCTTCCTTTTGGCGAAACTTCCTCTTTCCAGCCTCCGGAAGCTTTCAGTTTTTCCTCTCTCAAGTCGAGAACAGGCAGGCGTTCAGGCGTAGGGCGCTCTCTGCGCGGCGGATAATTCGACGGGCTTTTTTCTTCTGAACCTGCTGAATCGCTGCGTTTGTATGGACGATCGCCTCGCTTGCGCGGAACTGAGCTATCTCTGTCCGAAGAAAATGGTTTATCGCGACGAACATACTTTGATGGGCCTTTATCTTCTGAACCAATTGAATCTTTGCGCTCGTATGGGCGATCGCCTCGTTCGCGAGGAGCTGAACTATCCCTGTCCGAAGAAAATGGTTTATCCCGACGAACATACTTTGAAGGGCCTTTATCAGTTGAGCCTGTGGAATCCTTGCGTTCGTATGGACGGTCGCTGCGTTCGCGCGGAGTGGAACTATCCCTGTCCGAAGAAAATGGTTTTTCGCGGCGAACATATTTTGATGGGCCTTTATCAGTTGAGCCTGTTGAATCCTTGCGTTCGTATGGACGGTCGCTGCGTTCGCGCGGAGTGGAGCTATCTCTGTCTGCTGAAAATGGATTATCGTGGCGCGGGTATTT
>DASVHX010000156.1:0-3473 GCA_036382355.1 Bacteroidales bacterium | reverse complement strand
TTATGAATGACGCAGGCTTATACGAAGATACAGCAATTTTCAGTTTTAAAACTCCCGGAAACCGATGATATGCCTCACTTCGCGCATAGTGGCCGAAGCGCTTTCGCGTGCTCTTTCGCCTCCACGACGAACCACTTTTTGTAAGTAAACGTGATCCTCGGATATTTCATTGATCTTCAGGCGAAGCGGCGTTGTAAAAGCGATAATATCCTCTGCGAGTTGTTTTTTCATGTCGCCGTAGCGGATGGTGCAAGCGTTATAAAGTGTTTCGAAATGTTCCAGCGTATCGGGAGTGGAAACCAGTTTCATCAAATTAAAGAGGTTGTCGATAGCTTGTGGTTTGGGCTGGTTTGACATGGTGGGACCACTATCGCTCACGGCGCGCATTACTTTTTTGCGGATTACTGCCGGCTCATCTACCAGGAATATGGCATTGCCTTCACCTTCCGATTTACCCATTTTAGCGCTTCCGTCAAGCCCTGGAATTTTAACCAACTCTTCGCCGAAGTTATAGGCTACAGGTTCCGAAAAGAAATCTACTTTATAAAGACGGTTGAAACGGTTTGCAAACGTGCGGATCATTTCCAGATGCTGTTCCTGATCTTTGCCAACAGGCACTTTTGTGGCTTTATGGATCATTACATCAGCAGCCATGAGTGTTGGATATGTGAGCAGGCCTGCATTCACATTGTCCGGTTGTTGACGGATTTTATCTTTAAAGGAAGTAACGCGCTCCAATTCGCCAAGATAGGCGTTCATGTTCAGGAGCAGGTACAATTCAGTAACCTGTGGTACATCGCTCTGTAAGTAAAGCGTAGCTTTTTCAGGATCGAGGCCCGAAGCAAGGTAATCGGCCAGAATACGTTTTACATTGCCGTGAAGGTCGGCAGGTGTGGGGTGTGTTGTGAGTGAATGATAATCAGCTATAAAAAAGAAACAATCGTGTTCCTCTTGCATCTTTACAAAGTTATGCATAGCCCCGAAATAGTTTCCGAGGTGCAGGTTACCTGTTGGTCTGATTCCGCTTACAACAATATCCATCGTATGAGTATGTGATTTTAAAAGAATTTATTCTGATCGTAAAAAGGAATCGACAGAGGAAGAACAAAGACTGTTCCGTAATCAAGGATTGACTTATTAAATTAAAAGTAAAACATTTTTCTAAAGACACTTTATATGATGTTATTCCATGAACCCAATTCGGCAAAGCGAGACTGAGCTATGTTGCCAAATGCCAAATGCCTAATGCCTTGAACAAATTACATCTTAATCTCGTCCTTATGCTTGTTAAAGAACCGATATTCAAGCAAATGATAAGAACTCACCGGTGCTATCCTGATCCACTTTTTATATTTTAAATACCATTTCACCTGAACCGAAATAAATCCGTGCTTAAGCCACGCATAAACATAAGGATGAACGGCAACCTTTAACCAGGATTCATTCTGGTCCTTCAAAAGGTATGAGATATTGTTCTCTATCTCGTCGGCGAGAAGAATGCTAGGTTTGATTTCCCCGCTACCATCGCAGGCAGGGCATTTTTCCAGAATTTTCACACTCATTTCAGGTCGTACACGTTGCCGGGTAATCTGCACCAGCCCGAATTTGCTGGGTGGAAGGATAGAATGTTTGGCATGGTCACGTGCCATTTCATCTTTCAGTCGTTGGTATAATTTGCGTCGGTTACCACCTTCGTGCATATCGATAAAGTCGATGACAATAATGCCGCCCATATCGCGCAACCTAAGCTGGCGGGCAATTTCCGTTGCAGCTTCCATGTTAACGGCAAGCGCATTTTCTTCCTGGCTTATTTCGGAATTTACGCGGTGGCCGCTGTTTACGTCTATCACATGGAGTGCTTCGGTATGTTCTATAATAAGGTAAACACCACTACGGATTGTCACAATTTTGCCAAAAGCATTCTTTATTTGCTTATCGACACTAAAGTTTTCGAATATTGGAATTTTACCCTTAAAGAGCTTTACAATATCTACTTTATCAGGGGCAAAAGTGCCGATGTAGTTGCGCACTTCCTCATACATAATGGAATCGTTCACATGGATATTGTTGAACGATTCATTCAGCAGGTCGCGCAGGATGGCAGAAGTACGGTCGATTTCGCTTACAATTTTCTGTGGAGCTTTGGCATTCACCAGTTTGGCAGCAACCGCTTCCCATTTGGAAATCAGGTGTGATAAATCGGCATCCAGGTCAGCTACTTTTTTGTTTTCGGCCACGGTGCGTATAATCACGCCGTAATTCTTGGGTTTTATACTGCTGATAAGCCTTTTGAGTCTGTTTCGCTCCTCAATGCTTTTAATTTT
The DNA here is from genome assembly GCA_036382355.1 of Bacteroidales bacterium. Classification (GTDB taxonomy): domain Bacteria; phylum Bacteroidota; class Bacteroidia; order Bacteroidales; family DASVHX01; genus DASVHX01. Next base: position 1,149 of record DASVHX010000156.1, on the reverse strand, counting down.
CTGGGATACGGATATCCGGTCGGAGAAAGGAACCAATACGAGGTAACGTCCGGCAAAGGATATTTCGGACGAAACTCTTGGACCTTTGGTTGAAATCGGTTCTTTGGCAATCTGAATAAGAATTTGCTGATTCGGGCTTACAACACTTGAAATCTTACCGGTTTTCTCAATAGCTGCTTCCCCGGAAAATTCGGGCATAGAAATCTGCACCGGTTTCCCGGAGAATGCAAGTTTGGTATATTTTATCAGGGAATTTACCTGAGGTCCCAGGTCGAGATAATGAAGAAAAGCGTCTTTTTCGTAACCTACATCAACAAAAGCTGCATTCAGGCCAGGCATAATCTTTTTTACCCTACCGAGGTATACATCGCCGACAGAAAAATTATTGTTAGTCTTTTCTTTATTGAGTTCAACGAGTACTTTATCTTCGAGCAACGCTATGGTAACTTCCGAAGGGTTTGCGTCAATGATCAGTTCCTTATTCACTGTAGAATCATTTTTTCTTTTACGCCACTGTTATTATCACACTATTAAATACAGTTTAATTGTATCTTGAGGCAAGACAGCAGGAATATAAAATATTCATCACATGAAACCCGGGATAGGTATCATGTGATGAACGAGGTTAGGATAGCAAAGCTATTATTTCTTTTTATGACGGTTCTTCCGCAAGCGTTTTTTCCGCTTGTGGGTCGCCATTTTGTGGCGCTTTCTTTTCTTTCCGCTTGGCATAATGCAAGGAATTAGGTGTTATGTGAAATTATTTAACTTTTTGTTTTACGCTGCTTACAAAGGTTTTTGCAGGCTTGAAAGCAGGAATGCTGTGAGCTGGAATGATAAGAGTGGTGTTTTTTGAAATATTCCTTCCGGTTTTTTCAGCTCTACGTTTGATCGTAAAGCTTCCGAAACCTCTCAGGTATACGTTTTCGCCATCTGCAAGTGAGTTTTTCACTGCGTCCATAAACGCTTCAACGGTTTGTTGAACTGCCACTTTCTCGATGTTTGTTTTGTTAGCAATATCAGCTACAATTTCTGCCTTTGTCATGTTAAAATTTGTTTTAATGATTTGATAATAAATTTTTTAACGGGCTGCAAATATAAAAGAAATTTAACTTAAAAAAGGGAAATCGCTTAATTTTTTATTTCTGA
>DASVHX010000155.1:0-3901 GCA_036382355.1 Bacteroidales bacterium | reverse complement strand
AAAGAAACGATTATTGATTCTTTCGAGCACCTTGGTCGTATCATATGGAATTTCAGGAATAAGGCAAATCTCAGCTCCGCCAGCAACGGCAGCGTTTAATGCGATCCAGCCGGCATCGCGGCCCATAACTTCCAGGATCATGACACGGTTATGACTAGCTGCGGTTGTCACAAGTTTGTCAACAGCTTCGGTAGCAATCTGAATTGCAGTCTGGAAACCAAATGTAGAATCCGTTGCGGATAAGTCGTTGTCAATTGTTTTAGGAACACCAATAATGTTCAATCCTTTTTCGAAAAGAGCCTGGGAAATCCGTTGCGAGCCATCGCCACCGATACTTATAACTGCATCTATGCCAAGGTATTGTATCTTGCGGATCATTTCATCAGAACGATCTACGCTTGACCAGGTGCCGTCATTTTTACGAACCGGCCATGCAAAAGGACCGCCTTTGTTCGTAGTTTGAATAATTGTGCCTCCCTGGTAATGGATGCCTCTTACAGCTTTTTCGTCAAGAACCACTATTTCGGAAGGTTCGCGCAGAATACCGTTGAAGGCCTCGATACTCCCGAGTACTTCCCATTCTTTACTTTGCGCAGCGCGCTTTACAATGGCACGGATTACTGCATTGAGGCCCGGACAGTCGCCGCCTCCGGTAATTACTAATACTCTCTTCATGTTATTTTGCTAAGGCTATATTAATCAATGATTTACAAACAAATATGCACTTTTGAAAAATTTTGGCGAAGGTACAAAAAATAATGACCTGCAACCTTTCACATCAAAAAGGAAGGTTAAAAACGGATCCTCAGCTTGTTTTTGCTGGATTCAATTGGGGGAAGATGTAATAAACCAATAGATTAAGAAGTGTGTTTTCTTTTTGTTTTGTATTAATAAAAACAATAACCGACTATTTGGCAGCATGGTTTCCCTGGTCGCTGTTAAGTGGCAGTTTGCAAATAGTATAGCTCAATTAGCCTGACAAACAGACTTCACACTTACGAAAAGTATCATAAGAATTGAATTCAGTTCATACAAGGAAAGAGAATAATAGAAAACAAAACGACAGCGCTATATGGCGCTGTCGTTATAGCCGGCATCATCTCCGAAATCAGAAAGTTTGAGTCAGGTTCAGAAAATCCAGGTATTCTGAAGCATCCTCTCCATATATCTCCACAGTCATACCAATAATCTTATATGTACTGTGCTCGCCGACTATGCGTGAAAAGTGGATTTCGTATTCCACGCGATTTTCATCGCGCATGATAACTTTTGCCAGATTTTCATTTCGGTCCGATGTAAGTTTTTTGCTGCAGTAAGGGCAAAAGAAATCGATGCGATCCCCCTTCTCAAAGACAAATCCAGGATGTTTGACTATAGTATAATCCCCCAATTCGGGGTGCAGTATGATGAGGCCTTCCCTTTTCTCTTTGTTTCTGGTGGAGAAAACCACATTGTTCCCAATATTAAGAATATTCAGGCATGAGGGACATAAAAAATCGTTTTGCATAGCTACAAGGTTATAAGTAAAAGTGCATATAAAATTAGTCATTTCAAGAGATAAATGCAAGATTCCCGGCTTTTTATTGCGAACTTTGGCCTCGTCTTTAATATCAAGCTTCAATAAATTATGAAAGAAAGAAAAAACATTGCCCTTGTGGCGCACGATAACCGGAAAAAAGACCTTATGGAATGGGTTGAACATAATGCCAAAATCCTGCTCAATCATCAGATTGTATGTACCGGAACTACCGGTACACTCGTGGAAAATATGCTCAGACGCACTTGTGTGAAGGAAGGCATTGACGAGAACGTTGTAAACATTATCCGTCTCAAATCAGGACCTTTGGGTGGGGATCAGCAGTTGGGTGCTATGATCGCCGAAGGTAGTATTGATATTATGATCTTTTTCTGGGATCCAATGGAAGCGCAGCCCCACGATGTAGATGTAAAAGCACTTCTCAGGATTACAGTTTTGTACAACATTCCAACTTGTTGTAACCGCTCCACTGCCGATTTCCTGATTACTTCGCGTCTTTTCAGCCAGTCATATACTCCAAAAGTGAAGGATTACAGCAACTATATCAACAGGAAGTTGAACGTTTGAGAATGTGAATTCTTGCGGTATTCAAGCTGATGCTTATTATTTGTATTTCACGATAGATTACCAGGACTGTGATAATGTTTTGTTTGAAGCGAGGTTCGGAAATTAATTCGATTGATTTTCATCGCTAACACTGAAAAGGTCTGGAATCTTGTCAAGGATAAAAAAAATTAACAAGGCTTTTATCCCAATGCTTAATACGAATTTCAATTGATATCCATTAAAACGCAGAAAGCAGCTGATTGAGCTGCTTTCTGCGTTTATTCTGAAATCAGAACCTATGCGGCAAATTAATAGAGGAAAATTCAGCACACATTCACTCAATTACTTTTACACCAAAAAATGGCAGAGATGTTGTGGCATTTTTTTCATCTATAAGCAGATAAAACGCACCGTCTTTAAAAACATAGTAATCATAGTGCAGTTTTGCTATCTCAAATTTATTCATCCAGGGATCGCTATCTGCGTAAATACTGCTATAACGATATAGTCTCAGTCCCGACCTGCTTGTAACATATTCCATCAACGCAAAACATTGTACAACATTATTCTGACAAACTACAGGCAAGCGCTCGAATAAATGGTTGTTGTGCATATAAGCATCTACTTTCGTGTTGGGGACTTTCACAATCGTACCCTCCAGTGTAAAGATTTTCGTGTTGAACAATCCAACCTTAACCTCTGTACCAAGATAGGTTTTGTCTCCGGCTTTCACATAACTGATGTCTTCACCGGCAAAGAGCTTTAATCCAAATGCCATCATGATTATCATGACGATTAATACTGATTTTTTCATGGCTTTGTCCTCCTGATTTTTAATGAATATTTGGTTCATTTGTAATAGTGATTAAAATTACGCAACACACTATGCCTGAATCAAATATGTTCGATGAAACAGGTTAAAGAAACGTTATCCCGGTGTAATGACATTTTAGGAGAACAAGCTGGTAATTTTTGATTTTCACCGATAAGAATCACTTCTTTGTCGATTACTTAAGCAATTTCAACAATATTTAATACTGGATGGAACTTTAAATGATTCTTTTCATTTACTTTGCTGTTAGAAATGCAATTTTTGATTATTCATTAAACCAAACCATTCATGAGAACTAAATGCTTTATGTTTCTTCTTGTCCTATTCGGTTGGAGCCAGGCGCAAGCCCAGGAAAGCAAGATAGAATTTACGACGTACAACCTACCCAACGGATTGCACGTGATCCTTCACCAGGATAACTCCACGCCTATTGTGGCCGTAACGATTCTTTATCATGTAGGATCGAAAAACGAAGTGCCTGGACGCACAGGATTTGCCCACTTCTTTGAGCATCTCATGTTCGAAGGCTCCGATAACATAGCACGCGGAGAATATGATAAAATAACACAAACTGCAGGTGGTACGCTTAATGCCAATACTACACAGGACCGTACTTTTTATTTCGAACTTTTTCCTTCCAACCAGCTCGAACTTGGTCTCTGGCTCGAATCGGAACGCCTTCTTCATCTTCGGATCGACAGCACTGGCGTAGAAACCCAGCGTGCCGTGGTGAAAGAAGAGCGCAAACAGTCCTACGATAATCGCCCTTATGGCAGCATCCTCGAGCAAACGATGAGCCATGCATACAAAGTTCACCCTTACCGCTGGACGCCAATTGGATACCCGGAGGATTTAAATAAGGCCACATTGCAGGAATTTATGGATTTCCACAGTATATATTATGTGCCAAATAATGCTACAATTTCCATAGCCGGCGACCTTGATATTGAAGCTACAAAGAAACTAATTGAGAAATATTTTGGCGA
>DASVHX010000154.1:0-2581 GCA_036382355.1 Bacteroidales bacterium | reverse complement strand
AGCACCGGCAGTAGTGAACAGCGTAGTTGAATACTGGGTAAAAAGCAAGTCCCATTGTGTTTTGGCTGGTTCAGGCGCTTGCACTACTCCTCCGTTTTTGAACGAATAATGCATGTAATTCAACGTTGTATCTTTTTCTATTACGGCCGAAGCGACAGAGCTTCCGTTGATATTTGCCCAGCGGAACGAATAATGGCCTTGCTTCAATCCGTCAAATACTACCTGGCGTAATCCGCGTACGTTGCCATTTTCATCCATGCCACGATCTATAGCGTAAACATGTCCGGGGAATAATGTATCGCTGCCATTGATGTTAATCCAATGCAATAGCGCAGTAGAGTCGGGATTTCCATCGGACCGGTCGAATTTCCAGTGCAGTCCTGCTGTATCGATGGGTTGGGCAAAAGCTATCAGGCCACAATCAGCAGCTTTCATAAAGCAACCCGAGTTGAGCAGGATATGCGTTCCACCGGTTTTGCTTTCGAAAGCGAGGTCCCAGTCAGTCCTTAGATTGGAAGCAACCTTAGAATCGGAACTGAGGTCGAAATATATCTGGTATTTGTAGTTTTGGGTGAGCGCAATTGTATCGGTGGTTACATTACCACTCTGGTGGGGCTGCACTTTTTCATCGTCCTTAAAACAGGAGGTGATTGCGAGCGTAATAAAACCCAATATAAAGCATTTTAAGGTCAGATTCATCGGTACGAGTTAAAGACAAATGAAAGTTTAGCGAAATAAGTACGACCCAAACCAATATTCAGAGGACCCGAACCTCCTCCATGCGCAGAGCCCCCTGTTGCACCGGCAACTGCGGCAATTGTTTTATTATTGAATATGTTGTTGACGCCAACCGAAAGATTCAACCGGTTGTGTATGAAGCTTTTCATGGCAGTTGCATCCATCGTGTGATAGCTGGAAACGAATCCTTCCACAACTTGATTATTGCTTTTTACAAAGAATTGGGGAGTTCGGCCTGTATACTTATAGAATATGGAAAAGTTAACGTCATACTTAATAATCTTATATGATAAGTCGCTTGTTACATCCGTAGTATAAGCAAACTTACTGATATTACGCTCACTGGCATGTAGCAGATAATAGCGCCCGGTTTCTGCCACACCGGCTTTAATTGTGAATTGAGGATAAATAGCATAAGTTGTATTTATCTGTGCCCCCTTGGTTTTGTATTTATCCACGTTAATATAGGTATAGAGTGTGCTGGATCCCTGCTGCGCCAGAGTGATCATGTTGCTGATGTCATTATAATAAAAGCCGCCATCAACACCATAATTCCGGGTATTTCCACCTGAAGAATATGCAGCATTAAAATCGAAATTGTAAGAAGTTTCTGCACCCAGATTACTGTTACCCTGCACATTATGGTTAATATCTACAAAGTACAGATAGAGTTCTTTGATGGCAGGTGAGCGAAAGCCACGTGAAGCGGATGAACGTAAAGAAACATGTTCAAACGGATCCCATTTGGCGCTTAATGAGTAGATTAAAGGTGCATTGTATTTGGTGTTGTATATTCCCCTGATCCCTGGCTGAAAAGATAATTTTGGACCAGGGTTATATTTAAAAATGAAATAGCCAGCATAATCGCCGATTTGTTGTTCGTGTCCGGTGATACGTTTACCGCTTCCACCCTCCACATTCATGTCTATACCAAACTGGTATGTTAGTGGAAAATCAGGTGTTGCATTATTAAAAGCTATTCTTGCCGTTATTGCCTGTATGGTAGTTGTATCCTGATCTTCAGGATTGCCGGAAAGAACCTGAGTGAGCGTTGTAAGATCTTTGAAATAAGTCTTCTTGATCCGGTCATATCCTGAATACGAAGCTGTTGCACTAACGCTGTTGTCGTGCGGGAGCTTATAATCGAAATTAAGCGTGCCTGAATAGCGATGAGTGATAAAATAACTGTCGAAAGCATTTTCAAAATAGGGAGGGATAAGGTCGCCTTTATTAACCAGGAAATCGTTGAAGTATTGACTTGAAGCTTTTATTTTCATTTTTGGATTAGACCATATGTAGTAAGCATCAGCTGTATATTGCCTTCGTGGAATCCATGTTTTTGACCTGGAATTTTCGTTGTCAGAATATCCCCCGAAGAAATTACGTCCGGCCTCAAATGAAATAATATGTTTTTTTACATTCGACGAAATACCTGCATTAAAGTTTACAGAACCTACCGATTCGACATAAGTATCGGCATGTGTACTAAGCCTGGCGACTTTATTTTCTTTGGAAATAATATTAACCACGCCGGCAAGCGCATTGCTGCCATATATTACTGACATTGGGCCCTCAACAAGTTCAATATGATCAACATTCGCAAGATTTATCTGTCCAAGGTCGATATTGCCGTTCATTCGCCCGATCATAGGTACACCATCCATCAGGAATTTTACATTTTCGCCCGAAAGACCATGTAAACTGAGGCTCGATCCTAACACACCGTTCTGCTCTACCCGCATATTTAATTGGGTTTTCAGGATGTCTGACAAATTTGTTGCGCCTTTCTGTTCGATCTGCCGGCTGTTAATCACATTTACCCGGTAAATGGATTTGTCAGCTT
>DASVHX010000153.1:0-2635 GCA_036382355.1 Bacteroidales bacterium | reverse complement strand
AATTGGCGGTTCAGTGGTTAAATGAAGCTTTGTGCTTCGTATCAAATTCAGTGCTGGCAGACAGTTTGGTGCTTCGAAATCGCCAACTTCTTGTAGCTGCAAACCGTTAAGCCTACTGTTAAAAAGTATGTTCTGATTGATAGCTATAATTTATACATCAGACACTTAATAGTGAACTATCGCATTAGTATGGTGAGTGCCGTCAAAGTAAATCTATTGTTTCTCCTGATGTGTAAATCAGGATAAACAATAGATTTGCTATCACGATTGCGTTAAAGCGCAATTTGGGATAAACCGCGCTATTTATAACCCTCGTTATGAACATTTTTTACTGCACGTCCCGACGGGTCGTTTTGGTTACGGAATGATGCATCCCATGCCAACGCTTCGGGAGTGCTGCATGCTACCGAAGGCACCGAAGGAACACACTGTGCAGCAGCATCCGAAGGGAAAAAGTCGGCAAATATCGAGCGGTAATAATACTCTTCCTTCACCCTTGGCGGATTTACCGGGAAGCGGTATTTGGCATTCGCCAGTTGCTCATCGCTTACCTCCGATGAGGTAAGTTCCTTCAAAGTGTCGATCCAGCTATAACCAACACCATCGGAGAATTGTTCTTTCTGCCGCCATGCAATACTTGCGGGAAGGTAGTCCTCGAAGGCTTTGCGAAGGATCCATTTCTCCATTTTACCATCTTTTGCCATTTTATCTTCAGGATTCAACCGCATGGCCACATCCATGAATTCCTTGTCGAGAAACGGGACACGTCCTTCTACGCCCCAGGCTGCGAGCGATTTATTTGCCCTCAGGCAATCGTAAAGATGCAATTTCGATAGTTTCCTTACGGTTTCCTCATGAAATGATTTGGCATCAGGCGCTTTATGAAAATACAGATATCCGCCAAATATCTCATCAGCTCCTTCACCGGAGAGCACCATTTTTATGCCCATCGATTTAATAACCCTCGCCATCAGGTACATAGGCGTTGATGCCCTTATGGTGGTAACATCATAGGTTTCGAGATGGTAGATAACATCGCGTAAAGCATCCAAAGCCTCTTGTATCGTGAATTCAATCTCATGGTGAACTGAACCGATATGTTCAGCCACAATCCTTGAAGCAGCCAGATCAGGTGAACCTTTTAATCCGACAGCAAATGAGTGTAATTGCGGCCACCAGGCTTCCTGCAGGTCGTGCGATTCAACCCGGCGTGCGGCGTACTTTTTTGCAATGGCCGAAATAACTGAAGAATCGAGTCCTCCCGAAAGTAAAACCCCGTAAGGAACATCGGACATTAACTGCCGGTGAACGGCTTCCTCCAGCGCCGTGCGCAGATCGTGGATATTGGTTTGATTGTCCTTAACGTTTGAATAGTCTGTCCAGTCGCGGGTGTACCACTTGCGCATTTCGCCATCTTTACTATAAAGGTAATGCCCCGGTAAAAATTCCTCGATACGGTTGCATGTGCCTTCGAGTGCTTTCAGTTCAGATGCCACATAAAAATTGCCAAACTTATCCCATCCCATGTAAAGCGGGACAATCCCCATATGATCGCGGGCAATCAGGTAACAATCGTTCTCGGAATCATATAATGCAAAGGCAAAAATTCCGCTCAGGTCTTCGAGGAAATCAACTCCTTTTTCGCGGTATAGGGCAAGAATTACCTCACAATCAGAATGTGTAAGAAACTCATAGTTATGCGCCAGATTTTTGCGAATATCCATATGATTGTATATTTCACCGTTTACCGATAAAATAAGTTTTCCGTCGCTGCTTTTCAGCGGTTGCCCTCCCGATTGCGGATCAACAATAGAAAGCCGCTCATGAGCCAGGATAGCTTTCTCCCCACAATATATTCCGGACCAGTCCGGTCCGCGGTGACGGATCTTTTTCGACATCTCCAGAACCTGTAGTCTTAAATCCTGCGAAGCCGTTTTTAATTCAAAAACACCTACAATTCCACACATAACAATACATTTTTAAATGAAACATCTGATTTGGGGCAACACACAGAAACAAAAAAGGCTTTCCGATCCGGGAAAGCCAACTTATGATTTTTCAAACACAATACAGCTTTCCTAATCCGGAATGGGATTATTATTAAAAACTATATTGTTATTATTAAACATTTCTCCGGTGTTTTTCTAAGTGGGCAAAGATAGTGTAAAAATGTTTAGATATTCGGATTTGAGATCGAAATTATCTCGCAATGGTTGCAGAATAATGAAATGATGTTTGAGCCCTCTCCAGGAAATTTTAATTATTTCTTCATTATTTTATTTGCTAAGACTTCCTGCATAAGCGCATTCACTCACAACGCATGCTATAATTAATTTTTTAATAGTATTCTTGGTGAACCAGCCATTTTTAAGTATAATTGTCTGTCCTAAGCACTCCGGTCTTTGCAACTGTTATAATATCGATATCAACCCTTCGCTTTATGAAAAATTACATAAGAAGCAATGCATTCCTGTTGATAGGATTAATGTTCATTTCGATAGTCCTCCAGGCCCAAACAAAGGTATTAACAATGGAAGTGAATAAAAACTGGGAGTTCAGGCAAACAGGAACTACCACCTGGCTTCCAGCAACTGTGCCCGGTACCGTGCATACCGATTTGCTGGATAACAAAATA
>DASVHX010000152.1:0-3822 GCA_036382355.1 Bacteroidales bacterium | reverse complement strand
TATCCGGTCACTGCAGTTATGATCGTAATGTTAGCATTACTCAATGACGGCGCTATACTTTCCATCGCCTATGATAATGTTCATTATAAAGATCAGCCCGAGGCATGGAATATGCGTATGGTGCTTGGGATATCAACAGTGCTGGGCATCATCGGGGTCGTCTCAGCTTTTGGCTTGTTTTATCTGGGTGAACGCGTCTTTCATATCGATCGTCTGCATATACAGACATTGATGTATTTGAAACTGTCTGTGGCAGGACACCTGACGATCTTCCTCACACGCACACGTGGTCCATTCTGGTCCATACGCCCCGCGAAGATTTTATGGATAGCAGTGCTTGGCACGCAAATCATAGCTACCTTAATAGCGGTGTATGGGATGTTTATGACACCCATTGGCTGGTATTGGGCAATACTCGTTTGGGGATACGCATTGGTATGGTTCCTGTTGAATGACCGTGTGAAACTCTTGGCATATCGGGTTTTTGATCCGCCTAAAATCGGAAATGGTCCGAAAAATCAATCTGTGCATAAAAAACACTAAAAACTTTTGAGGTACTAACTTGCATGCAATTTTAATGCTCGTAGTTCCGCCAGTTTCTGGCCTAATCCTCACGAGCAGACGAGTTATTGAAAGTTAGCAATACAAGTAGATGGCCAGAAACCTGGCTTAGCCCTATGCTGCACCATAGTACCGAAGATGGCACAACAGGAGTGCCTCCCGCGACATCATGGACTGGCTATCGACCGGGAGACTTCAGACCAACCCGTCAATCACGATTGTTCCGCATTGAACGGGTAACCCACGCTATGGCTGCGTTCCTTATAGTTATTGAAAATTCAGGCATCGTACTCAGATATTTTTGTAATTTTAACCCGGATTTTGATCAATTAACTCTCCAAATATGCCCATAATCGGTTCAATTATAAAAAGCGCAATTGAATTGCGCAGCAAAATTCCTCTCGATAGCTTGAAGACTCAGGATCCTTATGCTGTGCAGCTCAAAACACTAAAAAAACTACTTAAAAAAGCCCAGTTTACAGCCTTTGGAGAAGAATACGGGTTTACATCAATACTCAAACAAGACGATATATTAGACTCCTTCAAAGAAAGAGTTCCTTTATTTGATTACAATTCAATCTTTAAAAAATGGTGGTATCGCACGCTTAACGGTGAAGCATACGTTTGCTGGCCAACGCAGGTTAAATATTTTGCACTGAGTTCGGGCACTTCCGAAGCTGCAAGCAAATATATACCAGTAACCTACGATATGCTGCGCGCCATTAAAAAAACCAGCATCAGGCAAATATGGTCACTGGCAAAATACGACCTTCCTCTTGAATCCTACAACAAAGGTATTCTTATGCTCGGCGGCAGCACCCATCTGCAATTCAACGGAACCTATTACGAAGGAGACCTGTCGGGCATCACTACGGGAAATATTCCATTCTGGTTTCAGCATTTCTATAAACCAGGCAAACGTATTTCGAAGGAACGTGACTGGACCACGAAACTCGACGAAATAGTCCGCAGCGCTGCTAATTGGGATATCAGCGTTATTGTTGGCGTGCCGGCCTGGCTTCAGATTCTGCTGGAAAGGATCATTAAGCATTACAACCTTAAAACGATTCACGATATCTGGCCAAACCTCTCCATCTATGTACATGGCGGCGTTTCATTCGCGCCATATGCCAAAGGGTTCGAAAAATTATTGGGCAAACCTATTACCTACATCGAAACATATCTTGCTTCCGAAGGATTTCTCGCCTACCAGAGCCGGCCGGATACAAATGGGATGCAATTGGTGCTGGATAATGGATTGTTCTTCGAATTTGTTCCTTTTAACGAAGATAATTTCGATTGGGAAAACAATTTGAAACCCGAAGCTGATACGCTCACCATCAATCAGGTGGAGGAGAATAAGGAATATGCCTTGCTCATATCTTCCTATGCCGGTGCCTGGCGCTACCTGATTGGCGACACCATCAAGTTTACATCGGTTCCGCTTTCCGAAATTGTGATTACCGGACGTACAAAACATTTCCTGAGCCTTTGCGGCGAACACCTGTCGCAGGAAAATATGAACCGCGCTATCGAAATGCTGGAAGAAGAATTTAATATTGAAGTGCGTGAATTTACTGTGGCCGGTTACAAAACCGAAGATATGTTTGCACATAAATGGTTCCTGGGAACCAACAATACCATCGATCCTGTATTGGCAGCAATTAAGATCGACAGCTACCTCAAACTACTCAACGACGATTACCGCACCGAACGTATTGCAGCTGTTAAAAGTATTACCGCCAAAGTATTGCCGGTAAACCTGTTCTATGACTATATGAAGCTGTTGGGTAAAGAAGGTGGTTCGAATAAATTTCCCCGTGTCCTGAAAAACGATAAACTTGCGCTCTGGGAAAAGTTCCTGGGAAATCAAAAGTAAAAGAAAGAACATTAAAATGCACCCTTTTTTTGAAGGCGTAATTCTTGGTTTTACACTTGCCATGCTGCTGGGGCCGGCAGTGTTTGCTCTCCTTCAAACAAGTATCCACCGCGGGGTAAAGTCAGGATTTTTTCTTGCATTGGGGATTTTTATGAGCGACATCACAGTCGTGGTATTTACATACATGGGTGCTGTGCAACTTTTGAGCAACCAACGCAATTACGTTGTGGCTGGCTTGTGTGGTGGAATTATTTTAATCCTTTTCGGTGTTTATACTTTTATACGTAAAGTGCATATCGACGAGGACAATAACCTAAACGAAGTAAAAAAGGTGCCAGGTGTTTTAACATATATTTTAAAAGGATATTTCCTGAATATTATGAATCCCTTTGTCTGGTTCTTCTGGATTTCGGTAATGGTGGGAATAGGATCAAATTATGGCGCCGACAAACCAGCGGTCATATCTTTCTTCATGGGTACGCTCATTACCATATTTGGCACCGATGTATTTAAAGTGTTTATCGCAAACAAGATCAAACGTTACCTAAATCCCAAAGTGCTGATTCTTATAAACAGGATCGTAGGAATATTGCTTGCGATCTTCGGAATATTCCTGATGTTGCGTGTTATCTTCAAATTTTAAGAAGAAATCCGAAGAATACGATATGGAAATAAATCAGGCTCAATCGACCTGGTTGGTGTCCAGCCCTGGCTTTAAATCCTTCAGACTCAACTGTATGCTTTTGGTGCCGTTCCAATCGTTTTCCTCGATGTGGTAACAGATATCCATAGGTATATTTTTTTCGATTGTGCTAAAATGCTCTCCGAGTTGAAACGCAATGGCAGGGAAAGGATTGCTACGGACATCGGTCTGGTAAACGCTTAGTTTAATGTGGTTTTTCCCGACAATACGGGCATGACCTGCATCCATCACGCCCTGCGTAAGGAATACCGGCGACATATTCCCTGGCCCGAAAGGCGCAAATTGCCTTAATATCCGCAGAAACTTTAAATTAATCTTGTTGAGGTTGATCTCCATATCAATCTCAACTTCGGGAATAAGCATATAATCTTCAATTGTATCGGCTGCCTGTTGCTCAAAGCGCGCTTTAAACTTTACGAAATTTTCGGGCTTGAGCGAAAGGCCGGCTGCGTATTTATGCCCGCCGAAATGTTCGAGCAGGTCGCTGCAGGCATCTATGGCATCATAAATATCGAAATCCTTGATCGACCTGGCTGAGCCTGTGAGCAAGCCATTCGATTGCGTGAGAACGATGGTGGGGCGGTAATAAGTTTCAGTTAACCGCGAAGCAACAATACCAATAACGCCTTTGTGCCATTCCGGGTTAAAAACCACGGTTGCTTTGGCGTTGGACATGGCA
>DASVHX010000151.1:0-2998 GCA_036382355.1 Bacteroidales bacterium | reverse complement strand
ATCGTCGAAGGTATATTGGCCTGTAAATTCGGCATCCACAAAATCAGATGTTAACGAAAGATTCTTCGTTTGGTCCTGACCGCCTTCTATTTTGAGCAGGAGTTGCTTCATATAGTGGGCTTTGCCATTCTCGGAGTAGGTGGTGCTATCGAGTAACAGGAAACCCAACATATCGTCGAGCCGGTTGCCTGTAAAATTGCAATGTATCTGTGTAGAAAGTTTCGAAAGCGAATCGCGCTTCCACAGATGTAGCCTGGTAAGCATGGCATTTTCGATACGGGCATCAAAATTAAATTCCGGCACTTTTTGTGAATAGTCAATCAAACCATTAAAATCAAGCTTCACCAGTTCGTCGGTAAGCTTTAACGATCCGTCGAAAGTCTTCTTATACAGCCGTCCCTTTATGACTGCTTTATTAAAATTATTTCCATAGAAATCTGCAGAATCCACTGTTCCATTAATAACAAGATCGACAGTTTTTGAAGATAGGCCTTTGCCTTTTACTTCAACATTCAGGCTGATTTTTCCGACATATTTTCTCTTATCCAATACACTGCCCACATCAAAACGGTTGGCCGTAATATGTCCGTCGTATTCAACAAGGCCGGTTTTTACATTATTCTTCAACAAAAGATCGGTTTTTACATTACCGGCTCCGGTGGCGAAATTGGCATTGGCCACAAAATCGTTGTAAAATCCAGTGAAAATACCCTTTACTTTTATCTTCCCAAGAGTGTTAAGCTGGGCTGGCAATACGAGTTTGTTATCAGCCACGTTGCCCGGCAAACGCAGCAATGCAAGATCGGCACTGCTCGTGGTAAAATCTTTAATTTTCAGTTGAATGAAAGTTTCTTCCACTTCCGGTAATCCCTTGAGGCTAACATCCCCCTCAAATCTGGTTATTTTCCCGAAAGCAAGTTTCAGGTCTTTTGCTCTAAGCGAACTAACCGGTCCTTTCGCTGTGCCTGACAGCTTAAATTCATCATCCATACCTTCCAGATCAGTAGCAAAATAGGAAATATCCTGCAGGTTAAGCACCGAAGGCCTGATATCAACTTTCATATCTACGCTGTCGACAAAATCGAGAAATCCACTATAATTCGGATACTGGAATAAGAGATCGAGCGATAGATTGCTGCTGTTGGTGATAAGCGTTAGGTTGGTCAACCGGAGGCTATGTGAACACAATTGTACCCCGGCGGCGAGGTTATGCAGTTTGAGGCCGGAAAGTTCATCGCACGAAAGATGTTGAATATTGCCGGCGATAGTATCGCCAGCCTTCGATAACCTATCAATAACCATATCAATATTGGATGCGTCAATATTGCTGTAATCAATACCCGGACCTGCCGGCTGCATATAACGCTGATCCTGATAAAGGAAATGGCTCTGCTTTAAATTAATACGCTGCAAGTCAATATTCCATGGCCTTGAAGGATTAACACGGGTAGTATCCGTAGAAGTGAAATAATCAACCAGGAATTGCAGGTTCATCACGCTATCGCCTTTGTATGTCACCAGGTCCACATCAGCCTTCTGGAGCGAGAGTTGTTTAATGATGATATGTCTTTTGGAAATATCGATTTTACCGAGATCGAAATCCAGCCGGGCAATATCAACCAGGGTTTTATGATGGAGATCCTTCACTGCAACATTCTCCAGCACTATATGAAAAAACCACGAAATATCCAGGCCTTCAACCTTTACTTCTGTCTTCAGTTCTTTGGAGAGATAAGCGGTTATCTTGCTTGCAATATAGTTCTGTACTGCACTGGTACGCAAGGTAGCATACAAAAAAGGCGGTAGCAACATAATCACTACCACAACAGAAATCAGTATTTTATACCTTTTTTTGATACTTTTGTGCTTTTGCTAACCTTGGTTTATGCTCATCAATATACTTGGAATCGAATCGTCCTGCGACGATACATCTGCTGCTATTATTACGAATAACCAAATCCGTGCCAACATTGTTGCCAATCAGGATGTGCATCGCAACTTTGGAGGTGTAGTTCCAGAACTGGCTTCGCGTGCACACCAGCAAAATATCATTCCAGTAATTGATCAGGCGCTTAAACATGCAAATATAGATAAAAAAAGCCTTCATGCCGTGGCTTTCACACGCGGTCCGGGCTTATTGGGTTCATTGCTGGTAGGAGTTTCCTTTGCCAAGGCATTTGCGTTTGCATTGGATATTCCACTCATCGAAGTTGACCATATGCAGGCGCATATCCTGGCACATTTTATCCAGAACGATGCAGGCGACAAACCAATGCCTGAGTTTCCATTTCTCTGCCTTACCGTGTCGGGCGGACATACGCAAATCGTATTGGTAAAGGATTACTTCAGTATGGAGGTGTTAGGCCAAACCATAGATGACGCTGCCGGTGAAGCTTTTGATAAAGCAGCTAAGATCCTGGGATTGCCATATCCCGGAGGTCCACTTATCGATCTTCACGCTAAAACAGGTAATCCTAAAGCATTTGCATTCGCCAGGCCCCAGGTGGCCGGCCTCGATTTCAGCTTCAGCGGGTTAAAAACTTCCTTCTTATATTTCCTGCGCGACCGGCTCCGCGAATCCCCAACTTTTGATGCCGACCATATGGATGATCTTTGTGCATCCATACAGCAAGCTATCGTTAATGCTTTGATGGAAAAGCTTCAGATGGCAGTAAAGCAGACAGGCGTTAAGGATGTGGCGATTGCCGGTGGAGTATCGGCCAACTCGGGTTTGCGGCAAGCTATGTTGCAAATGCAGGAAACCATCGGATGCAGGGTTTTTATCCCGGAAATGCAGTACAGCACTGATAACGCCGCTATGATTGCAATAGCCGGTTACTATAAATATCTGCGAAACGATTTTGGAAAGCTTTCGGATGTACCTTACTCCCGGGCGGGAAATGGAACTATTTACCCGGCTCAATCTCCTGAAATCCTTCCCCCTGAGAGTTTCTGACGCGGTGAAGTATGGGGTCGTAATGCATATAATGCTGAGGGA
>DASVHX010000150.1:0-2929 GCA_036382355.1 Bacteroidales bacterium | reverse complement strand
ATTCTTTTAACGATGATTATCTGGGCCTTTGGGAAAAATATGTTCAAGCTGTTGTTCGCGCCACCCATAGGTTTCGACGATTCAAATGTTATAAAAATAAATCCATGGCAGTCACTCCCGCAATTTGTACTACTTGGATTGTCTATTTATCTGGGTTTAAACCCACCGCCTGTATTTGTAAATCTTATTCATGAGGCCATTAAAAATTTACCGGTTTAATATGAACTAGCCATGCAAAATTTAATACATAAACCGAAAATGATATTATGGCTACTCCATGCGACCAATAAAAATAAAATTAATAACGCATGAACTAGCCATGCAAAATTTAATACATAAACCGAAAATGATATTATGGCTACTCCATGCGACCAATAAAAATAAAATTAATAACGCATGAACTATATCAGTATAAAAAATAATCAGCGCATTCCGCTTTCGTCCATTCCACTGCTGGAATACACGGCATTTCTGGAGACAAATGCTGTTGAACTGATGCGCGAAAAACAAAACCATTGTGTTAATTTTTATGGAATTCCTTACAGGAATAAAATAAAACTCCTCTGTTGCATGGCAGATGATAACGCGCATCTGGTTTATGTTTCCTCTTGTATTGTAGATAAAGATCAGGAATATCCTTCGTTTACCGCGCATCACCTGGCATTCGAAAAATTTGAACGTGAGATCCACGAAAATTTTGGAATCCGATATAACGATCATCCCTGGCTCAAGCCTGTACGGTTTGCATTCAACCGAGCCGACAAAAGTCAAACCATTGCCAACTATCCATTTTTTAGCATCGACAGCGAGGAATTGCACGAAGTAGGCGTTGGACCGATACACGCCGGAATTATCGAGCCGGGACATTTTCGTTTTATCTGCAATGGCGAACAAATATTGCATCTCGAAATTCAACTTGGATATCAGCACCGCGGCATCGAGAATCTGTTTCTGCAAA
This sequence comes from Bacteroidales bacterium, assembly GCA_036382355.1. Lineage (GTDB taxonomy): Bacteria > Bacteroidota > Bacteroidia > Bacteroidales > DASVHX01 > DASVHX01. Next base: position 1,971 of record DASVHX010000150.1, on the reverse strand, counting down.
AAGATAAATTGTTGCAACGCGTTACTTTAGCCGAATCTATCGCAGGCGACAATGTAGCCGGCCATACCACTGCTTTTATAAACCTATGGGAAGGATTGTGCGGCTATGAAGCTGGTGCTGATTTGCAGTTTACGCGCACACTTGTGCTGGAATTGGAACGGGTAGCCGTGCATACCGGCGATTTGAGTGGCATGTGTACTGATATTGCATACCAATTAGGTAGTTCAGTTTTTGGCAGGTTGCGAACACCCATTATTAATTTCTTTCAGATTTGGGGCGGTAACCGTTTGGCAAAAGGGTTGCTTCGGCCAGGAAGGAATAAATTCCCTTTTACAGCGGAATTAGCCGGTCAACTGATCAAAACACTGGATGCGTTTGAGCCTGATTTTATCGAAATGTGCAACGAACTTTTCAACATGCCAAGCGCGTTGTCGAGGTTCGAAAAAACCGGTGTAATATCTTTTGAGCAGGCATCCGAAATGGGAACTGTAGGCATGTCGGCACGCATGAGCGGTATCACCAGGGATATCCGCTTGTCGCATCCGCATGATGGTTACACCGGAATCGACCACACACCTATCGTAAAACACCATGGCGATGTGTATTCCAGGGCGAATATACGCAGGCAGGAAGTGCTGCAATCCATAGGCTATATCCGCAAGCTGTTTCAAAATATCCCTCAGCAGGGAAGCCAGGCAAATGAAATTAAGGACCCTTATACTGATTCTTTTGCTTTATCTCTTGTAGAAGGCTGGAGAGGCGAAATTTGCCATTGTGCCATAACCGGATCAGCCGGCGAGCTTGTACATTACAAGGTGAAAGATCCTTCCATGCACAATTGGCTGGCGCTGGCACAGGCCGTGCGCAACAACGAAATTTCCGATTTTCCGATCAGTAACAAGAGTTTCGATTTCTCGTATTGCGGGCATGATTTGTAGGAATTAGCTTCGGATAGCGAATTTTTTAATAGCAATTAACTTTGCAATAGTCCGTTAAACTTTTGGGCTAAAGCCCGCAAACAGCAGATATTCAATTGCCACGGCCTTAAGGCCATGGCAAAACAAAGGCTCTTAGAATATGGACTTTAGTCCAAAATATACCAAAGTGTTATGTTAAACAATCTGAAAATACTATTCCACCAGGGAAAACAATTCATTCCCGATATAACCACGGTAAGTGTTCCGGGGATTTTCCGTGGCAGACCTGTTATTAGCAGCGCAGGAGTAGACGAACAGGAACTGATGGCTATTTGTCCTACAGGAGCTATCGCGGGCAACCCGGTGAGTATTGATTTGGGTAAATGCACTTTTTGCGGTGAGTGTGCTTTTGCGTTCCCCGGTAAGATTCACTTTACCACCGATTATAAAATTGCCGCCAACCGGCGCAACGACCTTATCATTGCCGAAGGCATTGATGCCCCGATAAAGCTCGATGCCAATAGTATCCGTAAAGAGATTCATTCGTATTTTGGTGGTTCGCTTAAACTACGGCAGGTTTCGGCCGGTGGCGACAATAGTTGCGAGCTCGAATTAAATGCCTGTAGCAATGTAAACTTTGATATAGGACGCTTTGGGATTGAGTTTGTAGCATCGCCCCGCCATGCCGATGGTATCGTTATTACCGGCCCAATTACCGCCAACATGGCAGCAGCGCTGCAGACATGTTACGATGCAACCCCCGAACCAAAACTGATTATCCTTGCCGGTGTAGATGCTATAAGTGGCGGGATTTTTGCCGGCAGTCCTGCCCTCGACAGAAGTTTCCTGGAAAAATATAAAGTCGATTTGTATGTTCCCGGCAACCCCATTCATCCGCTTACCTTCATCAATGGGGTGTTGGACCTGATCGGGAGAGAGGCATAACTGTTTCGCTTAAAACAACATAAGTTTCCTTTAAAACGACAATGGAGGCTTTGCAATTTTCGCTGGGGATAGAACTGTCGTTAGAGACAACCAGCCGACTAAAAAATCT
>DASVHX010000149.1:0-2510 GCA_036382355.1 Bacteroidales bacterium | reverse complement strand
ATAAACAAATATCTGCCAGACAGTAAGGAAGATGAAATATGATTTGAAAGTCACACGACCAACAAAAGCGCCTGTAATAAGGGCTGGCGTAATGATGGCAAACATCATTTGATAGGCAATAAAGACCACTTCAGGGATTTTGTGATTGGAAAACATTGTTGATGGTAAAACCCCATTCAGAAAAGCTTTATCGAGATTTCCAAGAATTCCGCCTGCACCTCCGCTAAAGCATAGGGAATAGCCAAAAGTGACCCATAGAACTGTTGTCCAGCCAAGCGAAACAAAGCTTTGTATCATAATGGCCAGGATGTTACGTTTGGTTGCCAGACCTCCGTAAAAAAATGCAAGTCCGGGAGTCATCAGCATGACAAGGCTGCAGGCAAGCAGCATAAAACCGGTTGAACCAGTGTCCATAATTTTTATTTTTTAGTTGTTTATAATTGATTTATAATGAAATTCCAAAAACAAGAAAGATGTTTTCCGTTTGTGGATTGGTTATTAGCGATGCATTAACGGGTAGCGAGAATGAATCGGTAATTTTAATTTCTTTGGTTGCTGTTAAGCCCAGGTTAATTACACCTGCACCAGGTCCGTAAAACCCTGTTTCTCCTTTCGCTCCATCAGGGTTATTTGGGGTAAATCCAATAAAAGCACTGCAACCGGTTTCGTTTATTTTGAAACTATAACCTAATTCAATATAGGTGGAGTATTGGATGTCGCCATTGCTCTTTTTGGCATCAGCTCCATGCACATTGATAGCTATCAAAAGACTTAACGGTAGTTGTTCAGTGCCCAAAAATTTAGCCGAGAGCTCGAATAAATGATTTGTTTTATCTCTGGTATAGTTGAAGTAATTATTAAGCGTATCTTCTTTCGGAAGGAAATAATCGGTTACCGTAAAACTGACTTTGTCAGCAATGGACCAGGAAAGATACAGGTCAGCTTCTTGTGCAATGGTGGTATTGCTGAAGGAATATGCACCCCATGCTCCCACGGTAAAATTTCCACGATTATATTCCATGCCTGGCTGAATACTAGGCGATGAGCCTCCCAGGTTCAGTCCGCGCCAAATATAACGGCTCTTCAGGTCAGCCGAAATATCGAGTTTTCCCTTGGAAGTTTTTTCCTGCGCTGATGCAGGATTAATGAGCATTATAGCAAAAAGGAAGTATGCTGATGTAATCAGGATAGCATAGTTTCTTTTCATGCGGGAAAGTAATTGGTTGGATGGCAAAATTTGCTATTGCCATTCCAGCAACCAACAGTAGTATCATGATTTTAAATTGCACATATTACGTAATTAGCTTGCACTTCTTACCCATGATGTTGTTGGAAGTATAATGAAGAAGAAACTAAAGACAGGTGAAAACAACAGAACGATATCAAAACGAAATATCAAATCTCGATTAGTTTATTCCGGATTGCAAATTTTACAAGTTCCACGGTTGTGTGAATCTCAAGCTTTTGCATGATGTGGCTCTTATGTGATTCCACTGTCCGGATGCTGATAAAAAGTTTCTCTGCTATTTCCATGTTTGGGTAACCTTCGGCCAGCATCCTGAGAACTTCAATCTCGCGTTTCGATAATTCAGTTATATCCCTGGAGTCAGCATTCTTTGATTTCGCTTTTTGAATATAGCTTTTCAGCATGATTTCGGAAATGACCGGGCTGAAATATTCACGGTTTTCGGCAACAGTCCTGATGGCTTCGACCAACTCTTCACGGTTTGTGTTTTTTGGGAGATAACCTTTGGCACCTTCGCTTATAGCTTTAAAAATAAATTCTTCGCCAGTATACATCGAAAGGATCAGGATACGGATTTCCGGGTATACTGCCACGATCTGGCGGCAAATATCGATACCCGACATATCTGGTAGTTCAATATCCAATATAATAACATCTGCGTTATTTGTTCTGAGCAGGTCAAATAATTCCTTGCCCGATCCGGCCTGTGCAATTATCTGGATTCCGGGCACATCACTGAGCATAGCTTTAATGCCGTCGCGTACGATCTGGTGATCGTCGGTGAGGATTATTTTAATTGGGTCCGGGTTCATCCGTTCGATGGGATTTGGATTTCGATAGTTGTGTCGCTGCCTAGTTGCGAAGTTATTGAAAAAGTTCCACCTAGTAGAAGCGTTCGTTCGCGCATATTGTTTAATCCATTGCCAGTGCAAGGTTTTTCGGTGTTAAAGCCTTTGCCGTCGTCGGAAATACTCAGGAAGTAATGTTCCCGGGTTTTTACTATTTCGACAGCCGCCGATTTGGATCCTGCATGTTTTACCATATTATTGAGGGCCTCCTGGATAATCCTGAACAGGTAGGTTTTTGTTTTGCGCTGCATTCCATCGAAATTCCCTGTGGCATCGAACGAAACGTCGATGCCACTATACTTTGTAACTTCGTCGCAGTGCTGGCGCAAGGCAGGAACTATTCCGAACCGGGTAAGTTGAGCGGGCATCAGGTCGTTGGAAATCCTGCGCACATCGTCAACTAATTTGTCGGAGCA
>DASVHX010000148.1:0-4359 GCA_036382355.1 Bacteroidales bacterium | reverse complement strand
GGAGTGTAAGGGTGCAATTTCGGATTTCGGATTTCGGATTTTCAAATGCAAATTTTTACAATTTCAAAATTTCGCATTTTCACATATTCAAATCTTCAAATTTCCATTTTAGTAATCACTAATTTCTATTCCTTCATCTACATCGGCAAAATCAATCCATGCATTTTCATGAAACCGGTAATACCATCGAAAATCATTTGAATTCCGATAGTGGCGATAATAAGGCCGATAATCCGCACCAAAGCTGACAACACATTTAGTTTGGTGAATACTTTTCCAATACTTTTTGCATATAGCATGATCACCAGATTGACTCCGAGGGCTGCAAAAATAGCAGCTATAGTAACCAATGTACCATATTGTGCCGGGAATGTTACCACAGCGGTTATCGTTCCAGGACCGGCAATCATGGGCATAGCTATTGGAACCGATGAGATATCCTGAATTCTCATATCTTTTCCTATATTGATCAAAACCCCTTTCTGAAGCGCATTCCAGCCACTATATACAAGCACCATCCCGCAGGTGACACGAAACGAATATAATTCGATGCGGAAAATATATGAGAATATGATATTTCCAAGGAAAAGGAAAATGACCAGTATAATAAAAGCGGTGAGTGTTGATTTCAGCGAAATGTACTTCAACTCTTTATCCGTAAGCTGATCCTGCAGGGATGTCATCAGGAATATTTTCTGAATGGGGTTTATCAATGCTAACAGCGTAACAAAAGTGCTGATGAAAACCTCAGTTTTAAAGATAAAAAGTGAGTCGGTCAGAATCATTTTTGATAGATTATTAAATAAAGGTAGTTGCTAATTTCATATTTCTACAAGGAATGTTTCAATTTTTGATTGCTGAAAAGTATCAATCACTCAACGAAATGCCACTTCTATCACTCTTCTCTTCTACGCATTTTCAGAAATTTTTCATATTCTCCAGGTGTATTGATATTCCAGAGAATCCGTTCATCCGGAAACGGCAATGCAATCCGTTTAAATTCCTTTAAGACTTCCCTGAAATCCGGCAATGCATTCAGACCCTGGATATAACTCACCACATTTACCCCCAGTAAAACCGGGTGCCCTCCCATACCATTCCACACCGGCACCACAAATCCATCACTTTCAGCCAGGGCAAGCATTTGCTCAAGCAGAAAAGGTTCAATAAAAGGATTATCAACGTTCTGTATGAAGCAGGAATTCCCATTTGGAATCTGCTGTAGCCCAAGGAATATGGAATGTGAACGGCCATAATCCAAATGTTTATTCACCACCCGAATAAACGGAATACCATTATAATCAGGCTGATTGTTATGTTCGTTCACAATCAGTACAACCGGTTGGGCCCCAAATGCTGCATAACTTTTCACCAGGTGGCTGGCAAAAGTTTGCCCATCACTATTAGCCAGCAGTGCTTTATCCGATCCCATCCGGTCCGAATTACCAGCAGCCGGGATTATGGCCGAAAAAGATATCAATTCAGAACGATTATTCATTATGATTGTAATCTATCATTACTAAGGTCTTAATCAATGTATTCTGAACTATTTTCTGATTAAGATCAGAAATCCATGCAAATCTATTACTTCTCGTTGATTTTATTCTAATTTTGATTCCCCCAATTCATCAACCAAGAAAGTAACGCTGTGTCTGACAAATTTTCACCTGTTCCGCTACCCAGGCTTTTAATCCTTACACTCAACGAAATCCGTCAGAACCGTTTCATGGGTTTGCCCCGGAGCCTTTTTTTTATACCAAAGATAACAGATCCCTTTCGTATGTCACGCTACGGAAAAGAATTAGAGACACCGGTTGGTGTGGCAGCAGGTCCGCACACGCAACTTGCCATTAATATTATTGCAGCCTGGCTCTGCGGGGCACGCTATATTGAATTAAAAACCATTCAAACGCTCGATGAACTGGAAGTATCCAAACCTTGCATCGACATGCAGGACGAAGGTTATAACTGCGAATGGTCGCAGGAACTTAAGATTGAGCAATCTTTCAATGAATACCTGAATGCCTGGATCATCATCCATATCCTGCGCCGGGAACTCGGGTTCGAAGGCCCTTTGGGAACACTTTTCAATATGAGCGTAGGCTACAACCTCGAAGGTATTCTCTATGAAAATGTGCAATGGTTCTTCGATAAAATGAAGGATTGCAGCGCTGAACTCATAGAAGCAAAAGATTCGATCCGGAAAATCTATCCAAAAATTGATGAACTTGAGATTTCCTCCTGCATCTCCGACCATATCACGCTGAGCACTATGCATGGTTGTCCGCCTGATGAAATCGGTAAAATCGGACTGTATCTCATCAACGAAAAGAAGCTGCATACAACCATAAAGCTGAATCCTACACTGCTCGGATCAGATGAACTACGCGGCCTGTTGAATAACAAACTCGGATTTTCCACTGAAGTTCCTGACCTTGCCTTTGAACACGACCTGAATTATCCTGATGCTTTGATTATCCTTGATGCTCTAGGGAAGGCTTCCGGACAAAACGACCTTCAATTCAGTGTAAAACTCACCAATACGCTTGAAAGCAGGAATAACAAACAGGTGTTCGACGAAAAGGAAGGCATGATGTATATGAGCGGACGTGCTTTGCATCCTATCAGCATCCGCCTCGCCCGAAAGCTGCAGAACGACCTCGGTGGAAATCTCGACATTTCCTTCTCTGCCGGCGTTGATTGCTTCAATATAGCTGAAATACTTTCGTGTGGAATGAAACCCGCGACTGTTTGCAGCGATTTGCTGAAACCTGGTGGCTATGGCCGTTTGTGGCAATACCTGGATAACCTGAGGAATGAATTTGCAGAAAAGGAAGCGGAAACCATCGACGAGTACATTTTTAAGATAGCCAATTTTATAGGAATATCTTTAAGCGGCGCGGCGCTTTATAATCTGAATAATTATGCCGACCGTGTTGCCGAAAACCCCAACTACAAAAAAACTTCGCTTACAGATATCAGTATCAAAACCAATCGGTCTCTCGGTTATTTCGATTGTATCCATGCGCCTTGTGTCGATACATGCCCGACAAACCAGGATATCCCGGGTTACATGTATTACACGGCTAATGGTGACATTGCTGCAGCTTTCGAAACGATTTTCGACACCAACCCCTTTCCTTCGGTTACAGGAATGGTTTGCGACCATCTTTGCCAGTCGAAATGCACACGTATCAATTACGATGAGGCGCTTCATATCCGCGAAATTAAGCGGTATGTAGCCGAAAATCATACCGGCGCTCCAATTTCTGCAGGAATGGAGAAAAATATAGGCAAAGCCGCTATCGTCGGTGCTGGCCCTGCAGGCTTATCCTGCGCATGGTTCCTTACAAAAGCAGGTTTTGATGTTGATGTTTACGAACAGAAAAAAATTGCCGGAGGAATGGTTTCTGCGGCTATTCCTTCGTTCAGGCTTACCAACGAAGCCATCGAACGCGATATTCAGCACATATTGGCAGCAGGCGTAAAACTTCATTGCAACTACGCCATAAATGAAACAAATTTTGAAACCATCCGACTAAACCATGAGGTGGTTTTCCTGGCTGCAGGCGCGCAGGAATCGGCAAGCATGAAGTTGGAAGGCATTGACTCAAATGGTGTTTTGGATCCATTGCAGTTCCTGTTTGAAGTGCATGAGCAAAAACCAACCCAGGCAGGCAAACATATTGTAATTATCGGGGGCGGAAATACTGCCATGGACGCAGCACGCACCGCATACCGGCTGGTTGGCAACGAAGGTACAGTTACCATCGTTTACCGCCGTACAATGAAGGAAATGCCCGCCGACAAAGGCGAAATACAAGCTGTACTCGACGAAGGCATAAAAATTCTGGAGTTATGCAATCCGGTGCGCATCCTTTCTGCTGACGGACGTGTAAAAGCGATCGTCTGCTCGCGAAATATCCTCGCCATGAAAGGCAAAGACGGTCGGCCTGCGCCGATAGCCATACCAGATTCGGAATTTGAAATTGCCTGCGACACCATTATCCCGGCAATCGGGCAGCAGCTGGCAATCAATTTTATTGATCCTGCGCAACTCAAAACAATCGCTGGGAGCTATAAAACCGGGATTCACCGGCTATACATCGGTGGTGATGCCCTGCGTGGCGCATCAACCGCCATTAATGCCATAGCCGATGGCCGGAAAGCTGCTGCCGAAATTATATCCGATCTTTCCCTTCGCCAGCCCGACAAGGCTTTGAATGTGAATAAGAATATTACGATTGAGGAACTGATACACCGGAAAGCAATACGCAAACTGGGAATTTCGCCCAAGGAAACACCACTTGACGATCGCCGGAATTTCGATCTGGTAATGTCGTCACTTTCCCCGGAAGA